>JAFRVM010000294.1 GCA_017438505.1 Clostridia bacterium
TTGATTTTGTTTTTATAAACTCTCCCCTGCCCGACGATACCGGCGCCCGCTTTGCCATTGATATCTGCAACTCAAAGGAAACGGTCGTTTTGCTTATGGTTCGGGCGGAGCTTTATGACGAAATATACCAAAAGGTCTCCCCTCACGGGGTGTTTGTCCTGCAAAAGCCCACATCAAAGCAGGCGGTCGCAACCGCTCTGGGATGGATGGCAAGTGCGCGCGAACGCCTGAGAAAGACCGAAAAGAAAACCCTTTCCATCGAAGAAAAAATGGAGGAGATCCGCCTTGTCAACCGGGCAAAGTGGCTGCTGATAAGCGAAATGAAAATCGACGAACAAAGCGCCCACCACTACATAGAAAAACAGGCCATGGACAGGTGTATTTCCAAACGCGCCGCTGCCGAAGAAATAATAAAAACCTACTCATAGCTTAAACATTAGAAAGATTAAGAACACGCGAATGTATCATATCAGTGAGGTATATGCATTGGAAAAAATAAACAAGCTAAAATTAGTTGAACAAATCAAAAAAGAAACCGGGCTGGAAGTTGACAACTTTGATGTAATGGTCGAAACCGAACAGTATCACGTCAGCCACAGTCAAATTTGGTTTGACGGTGGATTTGATATGCGTGACAGTCTGGAAAACAAGATGAAATTCTACCGGGCGGCGTTTGAGCTGCTGTCATTTTTAAAGCGTTTTATTGCCGACGCCGGAGAAGAGGAAATATATTTAGGAAATTTTGAGGATAAAACGAATTACTGTGATTGGTCAAACAAGGAAGAATTTGACTGCTTTAACGTAATTAAAGAAGAAATGGACGACACCCACTGCTTTAAAGAGTTATACAGCGAGATCGGCGAATTGCTCGATTATGCGGTTGAAAACAATTTAAGATATTTGACGGAATTTGAGATTTATCTGCCGAAATCAAAAACCGTTATCAGCCCCGAGTGTCACACAAAATTGATTTTTTATTCGGCGGATAACAGCACACTGTCAAAACGGTTAAAGCGTGTTATTAAAGATAACGGGTTCAACGATTTGGAAACAGTCAAATGGATTGGCGACGCTTGTACAATGCTTGATGAGGTGTAAAATGAACATCAAAATTAATTTCGACTGCAATTCATATATCGTATTCATTCCCGACGGATATGCCGACGTAGTGCCGCCTAAGCTTATCACCACATAGAAAAACCAGAGGTAAACAAAATATGTATGTATACGCAGTTATTTTGATTGTTCTGTCATTTTTACTGTTTTGCTTAATCCGCGGTCGCATCAGCTTAAAAGATACGAAGAGCGAATCATTTGACAATGTACTAATATTAGACAGCTGTATTCTAAAAAGCGGTCTGCTTGGCTTTATTATCTTTGCCGGTGCAACTGCGGCGGTTATCATTTTAAAAGAATCAATTTACTTGGTGCTGGAATTTTCGTTTTTTTTCCTTTTGGGATTACTGCTTATTGTCGGATGGTGCAACTGCCGGATCTATTATAACGGCGAAATGTTCATTGTTAAAAGCCTTTTGGGAATTACCAAACGCTATACTTACAGTGATGTTACCGATATATACGGCCGTTACGGAGTACACGGTGATGTTAAGATATATTCGGATAAAAAAATTGCATTTATTGATCGAATGCATGTCGGAAACAAAAAATTTATAAAGTTAGTAATAAGAAAATATAGAGAACTTAATCCCGGTCAAACGCTTTTGTTATCAAAAAGAAGCGGCCGCAAAGTCCGTAAGCCGCCGAAGGCGACTGCACCCCATAGTTAAAAGGAGCAAAGGCTTATTCGCCCTTGCTCCTTTTTTGTTAATTACTCAACACTTTCAGCTTTTCTTCCGCGTCCTTTTTTATTGCCGTCTCCCCACCGTTTTGAACGCAGTATTCAAGGTGTGTTTTCGCCTCGCAAGTTCGGTCGGTCCGGCAGTAAATATCAGCCAAATTGTAATGAGTCGCTACCAGGGAAAGCGGCGTATTTTTGGGGAAAGTCCGCGTGAGAACCTGATTATAGTAGTTCTCCGCAGTTTTGTAATCACCCATTGCTCTGGCTCTGTCGCTTTTGAGAATTGTGTCTGCCATGCCCTTGGTAATCAAATTCAATTTTTCGCTCTGTACCCTGTTAAAAAGCTCTTCCGCTTCCTCAGTTTTGCCCATATCAAACAATACCGCGGCCTTTAAAAGCTGTGCATGCGCCTTTTTCTTTTCGGGCACGGCCGCAATCATTTGCTCGATGGTTTCAAGTGCTTTTTCATTCTCGTCCAAAGATCCGTACGCCGCGGTAACAAGACTTAAAATGTCAAAATCCGGCTTTGATACCACATTGTCCGGGCAGTCGCGAGCCTCTTCGTAGGCTCTTATAAACTCAGCGGGACGAAGTTCATTGTTGATAAGCTTGTTGCCGTTAATAAGAAGTTTGCCCTTGCCCTCGGTATACCTTCCGGAAAAATAAACTACAACACCTAAAACAAGTGATATTACACCGATAATAATAAGCTCCGTGCTTTTTATCAGCATAAGCGAAAAAATACCCGCGACAATCAGCGCAGCGCAGCCCAAAGCAATAAACAATCCCAAATAAATTAAGGATTTTTTGCGTGCTTTTTTTGTTAAAAACAACTTTCTTGCCTCCCCTTCGAAACCTAAGACCGTTACCGCAAACAATTGTTTGCTCTGTTTTTCGGCGGATTGTCATGCGTTTGCGTTAATAATCCCGATCTCTTTTCTTTATTATACACTGCAAAAAAATCTATATCAATAAAATTTATTGAAAATGTCACGTTCGCGAATTGCGCGCCTGGGTTCTCGACCGAACAGGGTTGTTTATTCATCAAACCAAAGACGCGTGTGAATTATTTAAAAAACAAAGAGAACCCCGTACGCGAATTGCGTGTCGAGGCTCTCGACTGGTGCCGGTGGCGGGAGTCGAACCCGCACGGTGTTGCCACCGACGGATTTTGAGTCCGTTACGTCTGCCAATTCCATCACACCGGCTTATTTTTGTTTGCGTGCCGAAAAGCCTTTCGGCACGCAATAGACATTTTACATTAAATCAATTAAAAAAGCAAGTACTTTGCCGCAAAAAATTGAAGGTCCGCTCGCAAAAAAATCAATATTCACCCTTGATAAGTCTTATTTCGTTATCAATGGTGTATTTCTTTGCGGTCTGGCTGCGCACGCGCTCGGCCGCTTTCTCAGAGAGCCGCAGGAAAAGCTCGGGATTGTTATAAAGCTTTTCAATGGCATCGGCAACCGCTTTCGGATCATCGTTAGGAACCATTACGGCACAGTTGTCGTCCGCAAATTCGGGAACGGCGGTAACCGCCGTAGCTATTGCGACCATACCCGATGACATAGCCTCGTCGCGGGATACTCCCTGGGTATCACTGCGGGTGGTGGCTATGTAGACCCCGTGATTTTTGTGCAGACGGGCAATCTCATCGTGCGGCATAAAGCACTGATGAACATTTACATTTTCAAAGTCCTTTATATCCTTTGTGCATTCTTCAAACAATACACCGTCTCCGTAAATATCAAATGTAAGCTCTTTAAATACCGGGCGCTTTGAAAGCTCAACAATGGCGTCGGAGGTTATATCGTTTGCATAGTTGCGGGTGGAGAAGGATTTTATGGATAAAATCTTAGTTCTCTGCTCCGCGGTTTTGGGAACATATGAAAACTCTTCGGTATCAATGCAGTTGTGAATTACATGATAGCTGCCCTCGGGCAAAACGGTGTTGTAGTCCTCCATAACCTCGCCTGCCTGATAGTTGGAAACAAATACCATGGAGATATTTGCGCCCTCAAGGATTTTTTCAAACACCTCGCGCCAAAGCTCCATTCTCTCCTCCGAAAGCTGCTTTGCGCGGGTTACCGCTTCATCGTCGATGTAGATAAAGCTTCTTCTCCACCACGGCTGGATATCCGCACCGTGGCTCCAGATAATAAGGCGTACCTTATCCAGATTCATTTTCAGTACGTCCCACATATTCCGGTCAAGGAAATGCACGCATACTGTTTTTATTTTGCCGTATTGCAGAAGGTTCTGCAGCAGCAGACCGTTGCCCTCGATAACGTTTACGCCGTCAAATTCTCGGGCGCAGGTGGGAATGTTCTCACGTATACGGGCAACCTCGCACTTTAGGCCGTCCTCAATGTAAGCCGCGACACGCTTGTGAACAAACATGTTGCTGTACAGCTTTTCACGGGAAGGATAGTTGTTGGTGAGAATAAGATTTTCGGCGTCCGAAAGAAATGCAGCCGAAGCGAAGTTTTCGCTCTCGCCGATAGCTATAAAGTTGATAATTGCCTCTCCGGGTTCTCTCGTACCCAACGCCAGTATGAAGAAATCGGCTCCCTTAGGCGGAACAATGGAAAAAGAAATATTAAACATCTTGGCATAGTGGGCAATGGTTTTTCCCTTGTTGTCATAGAAAATGCAGTAAACGCGGTGGGCGGGAGTTCCCTGTCCGATAAAGTTTACCTTTATTTTGCCGTTTGTAGTGCACCCGGCGACATCAAGAGTCTTAAGGCAGTGGAGCATAACAAAGCGGCCGGGTTCGGCATTGTTGGTAATAACAAGCTTGCCGTCCTCCATTTTGTATTTCACACCGCCGGCAGAGGGTTTCAGTCCGTCGCACATACTTGCAAGATCTACATACTTGACCGACTCTTCCGAAGCAGACGTAATACTTTCTGTCATTCTGCCTATTTCCGACATAAGCATACCTGTTTTTTCAAGCACCATATCGTCGACAGTCTCGCAGCTTTCGGCGGTGCAGTTTGCGCAGTAGTTGAACTCGTCGCAGACAAAAAGATTGCCCTCAAGGTTTTCATTTTCAAGCGAGGAAAGCATGCAATTGCCATAAGCCGCCGTGTTTACAATACTGCGGCATGGCGCAAGAGTTTTTGCCGGTTTATATGTACCGTCGGTACTGTCAATGACAGCTTTGCTGTCTTTGAGCTCATAGCAGCAGGCCTTTCCGGCTGCCTGAGCGTCCGAATAGCGGAAAGTGAGCATAATATCTGTAAGGTAGTTTTTACCGTAGTAATCGTCAGGACTAAATACGGCTACATAACCGCCGAGTGATTTTATATTGCATTTTGAAGCTTTGTCGACACTTATCGTTTTTGCGTAATCCGGAAGTTCTATCCGTTCATCGGTAATAATAACAAGATTTTTATTGGCATAGCCCTGACGCTCAAAGGATTTTACAACCCTGTCCGCCTGCTCGGCGTTTTTACAGAAGGCTGCAACGGTAACCGCGGGGTTTTTGCTGAGCAAATCAACTCCGAAAACCGTTTTGACAATAAAATTGAAGCGGTCGGCGTAAAGATGCTCGCTGAGCGTTCTGCGCAGGCCCAAAAGGCGGTACTTGCGGTAGGTCTGCATATCGGAGCAGTATTCATCCAGCTTTGCGGCAAGAATTTTCTCGGAATCGGTGCAAATTGTTAGGTCACCCAGCAGATTTTTAACTCCGCGCGAGTAGTTGCCTATAACAACGGTGTTGGAGGCAAGCAGCTCAAAAACTCTTCTTGCGAACATTGTCTGGGATTTTGTTACCGAGTTCATATTTATGCCGAATGTGTAGCCCTTGTATGCCTTGTCGATTTCGGTATAGGGAAGTCTGCCCAGAATATCCTTGTTGTACTGCTCCGGGAAAGCGTGCTCGGGCAGCGGGTCGGGGTAGTTGCGGTCGTAAATATCAATTCCCTTGCCCGCCTTAATAACCTCGTAAAAAGCGTCAAAAACCTTGCAGCGCTCGGTATACTTGTGATAGTAAGCGCCGGCAAAGCAGAATTTATCCTTGCGGTCGTAGCACTCCACGGGATTGTGGAATTTCGGCTGCGCGGCAAAGTGCAGAAAATGCACGTTGTCGTTGGCAAGGTCGCGCTTGTATCGCTTTACGCAGTCGATATCGGTAGTAAAAACATAGTCGGCCTGTTTTGCCGCAGCTAAAAAGTGCTCGGTATAAACAGGATCCTCCTTATTCCAGAAAATAACCGGAATACCCTTTTTATGGCAGTATGTCGTAAGGGCAAGCAGCTCCTCGCTTGCAGAAGAACCGGAAATCTTGCGGGTCCAGCCGTCGTCCTTGCCCCTCCACGCCGATTCAAGGAAGAAAAGATGGGGTTTAAACTCATCCATCTCCTTTTCCCAGTTATCCACCGAAACCGAGAGAAGCTGACATTCGGGAGCGTAGCTCTCAAATGTAAAATCGTCCATTATGGCGGCTACTCTTACGTCCTTTAAAGAGCTGACACCGAGCTTGAAGTTCTTTTTTGCTGTTCTTTTTACCACGCTGTTATTAACTGTTATCAAATCAAGCGGGTCGCGCTTTGCTCTGGGAATGGCAACCGGAGCATTGCCTATAAGACGGTTGAGCTTGTCCTTGAGCTTTTGGGGCATACGGTTTTTGATCTTTTTAATAAACGGATTGTTTGAGACCGCAAGACGGTTTTTAAGCGGCCGCAGCAATCTGAAAATAAACCTCATGCCCTTTCGTGCAGTTCTTATCAAAAAGTAGTAGGTCGCCGCAAGAGCCGCGCGCAAAGGTTTGGGCATTATACCCTTGATTTTTGAAAATGTACCGTTGTTCTCACCCATATATCAACTGTCTCCTCAAATATAATAGCTTTTTATTTTACTTCAAATTCCTCGGTATTATAGCAGTAATTCTGACCGTCGGTCGTCCTTATATAGAATATAACCGAATATGTGCCCGGCTCCTCAATGGTATACTCAAAGAAAGGCTCGGCGGTAATATCGTACTGTACGCCGCTGCCGTTTTTATAGAGATACCAGCGGAATCCCGTACTTCCCGAATAGTCAAAAGAGAGTGAAACCCTATATTTATTATCCTCTGTTTTTTCAAACTGATAGCCGTTGTACTTGAGGTTAAGGCAGTCAAACTGGTCGGAAATATCTTTAGAATTTCCATCCTTTGCCCATATAACTCCCACCATTTTCCTTTTGACAGAATCATACGGGTACTTTATTTTACTTACAACGTAAAATTTGCCTTCCCCTTCAAATTTGAGGGTACAGCCGTCATTTTTTGAAAATTCACTGCTCGCGACAATTTCACCCGCACCGTTATACATATCCCAGCCGTATTCTACGGGGTAATCGACCTCATTAGGGTTGCTTAAGATAACGCTGCTTTTGTTTGCGGTTATTGTTACATTTTCAAATCCGCAGCGGGCGCGCGTTTTAATATCGGCAGATTTGCCCGCGGCAGATATTTTGCCTTCGGCTGTATCAATATTAAAGTCGGTATACTTTGCGGTTTTGCCGGTTTTGTAATCGGTAATAACATTACCGTTTGCGTCCTCAACGGTAATAACCGTCGCAAACTGTGCGTTTGTACCCGATGTACTGTAAATACAGGTGTAAATATCCTCAATCCCGTTTATCTCGCGTGAGATAACGCTTAAATATTTCGGGTCTGCGTTTCTGCCGTAAATTAGATTGCAGTCGCATGCTCCGAACTGTCTTATGCGAACAAAACAACCCGAATCGCCTATTCTGCCGACAAGCTCGCCGTTTTCGGCTTTAACATCGGTTATAAACTCCGAAAAATGGAAAAGCTGAGAGTATGTGTGCTCTTCGCTTGATACTATATCGTCAAAAATCACTATCGCGTCGCCGAAATTATAAAAATGGCGGTCGATAGATACGCCGTCGTACATATCGTTGTAACCTAAAACATAGTCGTAATCCTTGCCGAGCTTATAGTCTATTATCCCGGTATTTCCGCTGTGTTCGGCACAAACAGAATAGCTTCCGTCATCCACTGTCACAACATTATGCGCAAGAGCGGACGCAAGGTAATCCTTGTATTTGTTGCCCGGCATATAGTTGTAAAAACCGGAATCGGAGAAAATCTCATACCCTTTTGAGTACATCATAAAAGAGGTATCGTCGGCGTGTTTGTGAGTCTTTGCGCGGTAGCCCGATTTAAAACACGCCCATGTTGAATTGTAAAACTCATCGGTATCCCATGTGCTGCGTGAATAATAGTAGCCCGATTTGGGATAAATTTCGGAAAGAGCTTTGGGCAGCCCTCCCGCTTTTTCCAGCTTGTCAATGTTGGTTATTGTCTTATTAATGTATTGCCATTGCCCGTTTGTTCCTCTTTGTTTCTTAATATCGCGTTTGTTGTCGGTGTCCCCCATCATGGCATAGTTTCCGTTCGGCAGCGTCACCCACGCCATATATTTTTTAGCTTGGTCGAGGTCGGCAATAAAGTCCGCTCCGTCTCTGCATTTTAATATTTTTAAAAAATCAGCGATTTCCGTAAATTGCTTACAGCTTAAATATGCGTATCCCGGAGAGTTCTCAACGTGCACCATTTCTTCGGTATAGGCAAATTCTTTTTGGGCTTTTAATCTGTCAAGGGCAAGTCTTAAATTTGCCCTGCTGTTGTCATCGTTTAAAAAATAGGCGGCGTAAATAAGCGCCTGATCCTGAAAAATACCGTGATTGTGATTTTTTGTGTACCTGTCCTCATCACTCAGCATATCCACATGCCTTTGCAAAAGCGAACGGAAAAACTCGGCGTAATCCTCATCAAGCTTTCCGCTTTGCTCGTAAACCGTCATAAAATAGATAAGATTATCGGTACGCAGAGCCATGGCGTGGTCGTACCAGATATATTTGTTTTGAGCTGAGAGCTCCTTATTCTCGTCAAACCTGTTCCAACTGTCTATAATCTCGCGGGCAAGGTCAAGATAGCTTTCGTTACCCGTATTCTCATAAGCTGCGGAAAGATACTGAACGCAGCATAAACTCTGAAAATAGAGAGAAAAAGTGTTGGGAGAATCCGAGCATACCGCGTTCCAGTCGATTTCGGCAGGAGAAGTGAACTCGTAATAATCATCGGGAAGGCGGGAGTTTACAACCATTTTCCCCTGAGAGGTAAGCTCCGCCCATCTGCTCATATCCCTATTCCAGCTTTCTTCGCTTTCTATCATATCTGCGTCACCGGTGTAGTTGTAATACTCTCGGGTAAATCCGAAATACTGCGAATTAAATTCTTTGGCCGCTATTTTGCCAAAATTGTTTGAAATATAAATTCCTGCGAATACGGCGACAGCAACAAGTGCCGCACCAGCAGTACCGAACGAAATAATCTTTTTTGTTTTTGTCACCGTACTCACATCCTTTTAATCAATAGAAGAAATGCTTGTAAAAATCAAAGTTGCGGATAATCATAAATCCGACTAAAACAGCGGCTATAGCTATACCCTGCCACGTTTTTAAGTCATATTTGGGCGGGGTATAGTTCTTTTTAAGGCTGTTGAAAACAAACCAACCAAAATATATAGCCAGCGAAACAGTCCCTAACAGAACTATTGGGTTATAATAAAGAGCAAAAAGCAGGTTTCCCGACAGCATCGACTGGACGCATCTTGTCCCTCCGCATCCGGCGCAGCGTATGCCGAATAAAGTATTTAAAGGACATGGCGGCAGAATTCCTACCAGATGAAAATGCGCAAGGTTAATAATCAAACCAGGCATGGCCGCCAGCAAAACTGCTGACAGCCATACGGTTATATTACCCTTGCGTGAAAATAAAAGCCATTTGAAAAAATTGGTTTCTTTTTTCATTCCGATCACTCTTTAATTTCAGATGTGCAGTGGGGGCAGCGGGATGCTTTGATATCGATTTCGGACTGGCAGAAGGGGCACTTCTTTGTTGTGGGAGCCGCGGGCTCGGCTTTCTTTTTACCGAGAGATGTGAGCTTGTTGATTCCCTTAACAAGGAAGAAGATAACAAGAGCCATGATGATGAAATTGATTACCGCTGTAATAAAGCTGCCGTAGTTGAAAACGCCTATGCCGTTCTCTTTAAGCTGCTCAAGTGTAGCCTTGCCTACTGTGAGACCATCAGTATTCGGAATAACTGTATCTGCGCTCTTGAGGGGAATATAGAGGTTGCTGAAATTGATGCCGCCTAAGATAAGACCGAGCAGGGGGTTTATAAGGTCGTCAACTACGCTGCTGATAATGGCCTGAAAAGCAGCGCCGATGATTACGGCTACCGACAGGTCGAGTACATTGCCCTTTAGTGCGAACGCTTTGAATTCTTCGAAAAACTTTTTCATAATGATTCTTCCTCCGTTTTTTTGTTTATTTTGTATTTAAA
>JAFRVM010000295.1 GCA_017438505.1 Clostridia bacterium
AAAAACGCCAATAATAGCTTTAGGCTGTAAAAACGGCTCAAAATTGCGAAAAAGGGAAAGATTTAAAATATGAAAGCGACAGGAATTGTAAGAAGAATCGACGACCTCGGCAGGGTGGTCATCCCCAAGGAGATCCGCCGCTGATAACATTGAAAAACTGCAGATTTTCAGCTTTGCCATGTTGGATTTGGCTAAAAGAGCGGATGGGAAAAGTACATAATGATAAACTGAGGCGCTCAGAACCGGTATGTTCTGAGCGCCTAATGCTTTTTAATCAATTTCATCAACGGGTTAAATCAGAATGTAAAGTTTATTAGGGGATAAACTTATGAAATTACACTACTCTCAAACCTCAAATTTTGAGCAACGGAACACTACAAATCCGCGTGCAATTAAACAGGATACAAACTTACCAAATTCATTTTAGCATATTTTCAAATGAAAATCCGCTATATTTCACACAAGTCCTCGTTGTGACGGGTTCTCGTGTGTATGCCTTTTTAATTATGTATTCCGGCGCATTATTCCTACAAAGGGATAATATCCATACTTTGGCGGATGCATTCGTTCAGTCTGTCATAGCTTTCAAAGTCGTATGAATCCATCTTAAGAATACAAGCGGAGGCCTCTTTTATCAGTTTCATGATTTGTGTAGAATTCATGCCGATTTTTCTCTTCAGGATTTCCTCGTTTAGCGCTGTTATATCGTGAGCAACGTTGTTTCTGATTTTTTCTTCGACGGATTTGCGAAGGCGGTTCAAAAGGTCTGCGACATTTTGCTCAACCGGTTCGCCCCAGCCGTTGATTATGGCAATGCATATATCGGAGCTGATATATTTATCCTGATAGGGTTCGGAATACATGGCGTCAAGAATGCCGAGGCATTTTTGACCGATGGGGTCTTTTTCCAGCTTTGACCGTATAAGCTTCTCCCCGCTGTTCTGATTTGGAGCGGTACAGTAATTCATAAGAGAGATGCCGAGCTTTTTTTCGGCGTAAAAGCGGGATAATCTGTACAGAGCGGGGGTGATACCTCTAATAAAATCAAACAGGTCGCCCCTTTTTTGCTTGATATCGAGCCACGCGATATACTCAATGACGGGCATAATATTGCCCGGGCGTGAATTGATGATTTTCCTGGCTTTTACGGCTCCCAGATTATGCTCCAGAGCGTTGGGAACAAGCTGCATACGCTGCTCGGCGGCATTGAGAAGCGCAAAAAGCTCGTCGGAAAGAAAATCCCTGATTTGCTCCGCTTCAACCCTCGCGGCGCGGTAATCGTAGGAACGCGCAAAGCGAATAATACTGTCTTTGGCAAAAACAGCCAGCAGGTTTTCATTATTTACCGGATGCGCTCTTTCATCAAAATCGGGTTTATTATCCTCATTGCACTCCCAGTTCACCTCAAAGTCGAAATCAATGCGTGGATCTTCATGCGGGGTTTGTCCGCTTGTATATGAATTGACCTGTATGGGCTGCACCCTAAAGGTTGAAACGGAGGAAACAAATCTTAATTCCGTCTTCATCGCGGGGGTTCCCGATGAAACGTTGGTAATGAGCTGACAGTCAGGATGCTCTCTGTGAAGACGGTTTAGAATTTCACGAAAATCGTCATAGAACTGGTCATACACATGCGGGTTGGTAAGATTGGGGCGCTCGATGATCTCAATTGTCACATCCTGTCCGGCTTCCCGGTAAAGGCTGCGGATACATTTGCAATAGCGGTCGTCGTGTCTGTGATGCTCCAGTATTTCGGCGGACATATAAAGACATATGTGTACGGGCTTGTAAACACGGCATATATGCAGCATGGAAGCATCGTGAAAACCGGAAATAGGGTCGCTTCCGCCTAAGGTAGAGAAGAAAACGTATTTAGTTTCGCGCATTTTTATCCATCCTTTCGTGTTTTAAATATATCACACACTTATCCTTCGGTCAAGCCTGTCGGGCGGCGGTGCGAAGGTGCTTCGGAGAAGGCGCAATTCAAAACATATCAGAACTGCCTCGCACCGTTTATTTTTGAACATTTATTGACTTTTGTATAAAAAAGTGATAATATTTAACTATTAATTGGGAAAAATGACATGATGCAATTAAAAAACTGATAAAACGCTAATTTTCAATCTGTTTTTATCATGTATTTATGTTCACTTTTGCCGATTAACCCCACACCCCGCAAGGGGACGTAAACGCGACAACGCCCTTTGTACCGTGATAAGCTGTGATTAACCCCACACCCCGCAAGGGGACGTAAACGTTACACCCACGCGATAAATAGGCTCTCCTTCTTCGATTAACCCCACACCCCGCAAGGGGACGTAAACGTTAAATGTGCGGGGCTTGCCGCCTTCGGTCTCTGATTAACCCCACACCCCGCAAGGGGACGTAAACAGAGATTCTTTTGCCGTTAAGGCGTGATCGTATGATTAACCCCACACCCCGCAAGGGGACGGAAACCAACCTTATAATCGTTTGAGATCATGAATTTGGGATCAACCTCACACCCCGCAAGGGGACGGAAACGTACTTATCCATCCTCTTTTTGCAATCTTCAAGTGATTAACCCCACACCCCGCAAGGGGACGGAAACGGAGTAGGCTTTGGAGTTGGCTCCGGCGTAGGCAAAACCAATACCCCGCAAGGGGACAGGCATTTACCGAAAGGACTGATGCAATGAACAAACGTACATATCAAGCCGCCGTCGGCGGGCTGCTGCACGACGTCGGCAAGCTGTGCTTTCGCGCCGGGACGGATTGTCGCGGGCACAGTAAGTCGGGAGCGGATTTTGTGAAAAAATTTGTTCAGGATACCGATATACTCGACTGCATCCGCCTGCACCACAGAGGTGAACTCTGCGGCGCGGCCGTGGCGAAGGATTCACCCGCTTATGCGGTTTATATTGCCGATAATATCGCTTCGGGTTCCGACCGCCGTGAAAGCGGGGACGATTTGGCGGGCTTTGACCCCTGTTTGCCGCTCGCAAGCGTTTTTGACACCATGAAAAACAAGCGCGGCGGCTTTTACGCGGCGGAGGTCTTTTCTTCCGATAAAATCACCTATCCTCAGGCTAAGGACACAAAGCTCGCGTCATGCGACCGTTACAAGGAGATACTCGATTTACTCGCGCAGGAGCTTGCGGTTACCCCTTTTTCGGAGGAGTATGTCGATTCGATCCTTTCTCTTACGGAATGCTGCATGTGTTATGTCCCATCATCCACTGCAAAAAATCAGATTTCCGACATCTCGCTGTTTGACCATAGTAAGCTTACGGCGGGCATTGCAATGTGTATAAGCGAATATCTGATTGACAGAGGCGAGGACGACTGGAC
>JAFRVM010000296.1 GCA_017438505.1 Clostridia bacterium
CAAAAACAGCAAAAAGCAGCAGATATACACTGCTATACCGTTTATTGCAGTCCTGTCAACGCCCTCTTGGTCCTTTGCGCCGAGATTTCTTGAAAGAATGGCGTTCATACCAACGCCCACACCCGCGCCGCAGGAGATCATAAGACTTTGCAGCGGGAAAACAAGAGCTATGGCAGTTGTACAGTCAGAGCTGTATTTTGCCACGAAAATGCTGTCCACAATGTTGTAAAGCGCCTGAACAAGCATTGATATCATCATAGGCACCGCCATTGAAACAAGAAGCTTGTTCACGGGCATGGTACCCATTTTATTTTCTTTTGTCATTTGTTCCACAAAAAATTACCTCCGACCAAAAAACAAAAATTGCAGTTTCATAATCTCATATTATACAGGGTTTTGCAAAAAGTGTCAAGATTGAATTTTTGGGTTTCCTATTTTTTAAATCGTAAATTATCGTTAAAACAATATTTCGTAGGGAACGACCCTTTGCCGGTGTATATCGGTATGTGTCGTTCCGTCCAACGCCGCTGTGTTCAAAAAGTATAGGCGTAAAATTTCTGTGATTTTCTTAAGTTGATGACATTGTATCTTGTGGAGATGTACGGCATATTATAAAGTAACAAGTTATGACGAAAAAGGCGATCCTATTGTTGAAGCAATGGAAAAATCGATCGAGCCGAAAGACGGGTATTTACCGCTGATGTTGAGTGATAAAATACTTTGCGTAAAAGATTTGATGCAAGCGGCACAAACACAAGCGGAAGCCATGGCAGAGGATGCGAAGACGGTAAAGAACGTAAACAAGACGGAAGTAATTATTGGGGCGATTCCAATATAAGAGATTGGCTGAACAGTGGTGCATCTGCGGGTACTGTGGTATGGAGCTGCGGAAATCCGCCCGACAAACAACATGTATCGAAGGGTTACAATGCCTACGACCAAGAGGCGGGTTTTTTAAACGGCCTTACCGCAAACGAAAAATCGGCAATAAAAACCGTACCGCAAAACAGCTTTTGGACGGTTATGGATATAAGACAGTAGTAGATCCCGAGTATCATAAATATAGTAATAGAATATCAAAAATAGTTAAAAATTATGATACCGCTTACAGCGGAATCACAACGGATAAATTTTTTTTGCTTGATGTTCAGCAGGTATATGACTTATACAACGACTTCGGCGATTATTATATGGCACGCTGCACTTCGAAAGCAGAAAAAAACAGCGAGTATTATAATTCGGACATCATAAGTACGACTAAAAACGGTTATTATTGGCTGCGTACCCCGCATGCCGAAAGCTTCAGCAGTCAATATGTGCGTGCGATCCATCCGAATGGCTATGTCTTCTCCGGCGGTGCGGACGCTTACAATACCGGCGTTAGCCCCGCCTTTTATTTAGATATTAAATCCGCAGTCCTTTCGGGCGGCAGCGGTACCGAAACCGACCCGTATATTCTGAACAGCTCATCAAACTGCCTGCGCATATCTCTGTTATTGTAAACTTGCCGAGTTTTAAAAAATTCAATGCAATATCCAAATTTTCTTGCTTGCGGGAATGTATTAACGCGACAGCCCCGCTTTGTAAGTGCCCGAGACCGGACTTGAACAAGGCATCGGGGTTTTGCTGCGCAAATTCCCCTAGGGTACGATGTCGCCATCGCAGGATTTAAGCGGAGCGCTTAAGTACGGAGCAAAGCGGAGTACGCATATAGGTTTGTGCGTCTGCCAATTCCGCTGCTCGGGCATAAAAAACGGGGACAATAGGGCAAACAAAAAACACCCCGTATTTTTGCGAGGTGTTCCGTAAGTGCCCGAGACCGGACTTGAACCGGTACGATGTCGCCATCGCAGGATTTTAAGTCCTGTGCGTCTGCCAATTCCGCCACTCGGGCATAAAAAATGGGAACAATAGGGCTCGAACCTATGACCCTCTGCTTGTAAGGCAGATGCTCTCCCAGCTGAGCTATGCTCCCACAAATGGCGACTCGGAAGGGGCTCGAACCCTCGACCTCTGGCGTGACAGGCCAGCGCTCTAACCAGCTGAGCTACCGAGCCATGTGTGCTTGCGACAATAGATAGTATACCCTATTTAAAGCGATTTGTCAACCCTTTTTTATAAATTTTTAATTGCCGGATAAATTTTGC
>JAFRVM010000297.1 GCA_017438505.1 Clostridia bacterium
GCTTTAAACGTGCTCTGACAAGGGTTATGAATGATTACGCCCGCAAAAATAACATTTTAAAAGAAAATGACAAAAACCTCTCCGGCGAGGATGTGCGCGAAGGTCTTACCGCTGTTATCTCAATCAAAATAAAAGAGGCTCAGTTTGAGGGTCAGACAAAGGCAAGACTCGGCAACACCGAAATAAGAAGTCTTGTTGACGGTCTTATTGCCGACAAGCTCTCTACATATCTTGAGGAAAACCCCGGCGTTGCCAAAATGATTTTCCAGAAGGCTCTTGACGCTTCACGCGCAAGAGAAGCCGCCCGCAAGGCGCGCGACCTTGTGCGCAGAAAATCCGCACTTGAGGGCGCTGCACTTCCCGGCAAGCTCGCCGATTGCTCGGAGCGCGACCCAAAATACACCGAAATTTACATCGTTGAGGGAGATTCCGCCGGAGGCTCCGCCAAATCGGGCAGAGACCGCCGTTTTCAGGCTATTTTACCTCTCTGGGGTAAAATGCTCAACGTGGAAAAGTCCCGAATAGACAAGGTTTACGGCAACGATAAGCTTATGCCCGTTATCACTGCTCTCGGCTGCGGTATAGGCGACGAGGTCGATCTTGAAAAGCTGCGCTACGGCAAGGTTATCATTATGGCCGATGCCGATGTCGACGGCTCACATATCAGAACTCTTCTTCTTACATTCTTCTTCCGCTTTATGCGTCCGCTTATCGAGAACGGCAATATCTGCATCGCCCAGCCTCCCCTTTACCGTCTGACATATAAAAAGATGGAATTTGACGCCTATACCGAGGAAGATAAAGAAAAATATCTTGGTGAACTTGGCAACGGCGCAACGGTTAAAAAGGTTAAGGATGAGGATGATCCCGACCGTCTGCACTATAAGGTTTCCAAAAAGGACGTTCACTACTATGCCTACTCCGACGAACAGCGCGACCAGCTTTTAGCGCTTCACGGTGCGACAGATGATTTGCAGCGCTACAAAGGTCTCGGTGAGATGGATCCCGAGCAACTCTGGGAGACCACAATGAATCCCGAAACAAGAGTAATGCTACGTGTTACCATGGAGGACGCTGCGGCCGCCGACGAGGTATTTACAATACTTATGGGCGATAAGGTCGAGCCCCGCCGCGAGTTTATCGAGCAAAACGCAAGATACGTTCAAAATCTGGATATATAAATTTAAAAGGAGTCTGAAAATTCAGACTCCTTTTGTTATACAGTTTCAATTATACTTCCTATATCAGTGAGCGGGTAGCTTTCAAAATTCATTATTTTCAATCCTTTTGAGTTAATAAATGAACTTATTTTCTCAAAATCAGGGTGCGCGGATAAATTTCCGTTAAAGACAATTGTATCTCCTACCCTACCGGACGCTCCGCCTAAAAATCCATATGTAAAGCCGTCTAGCTTAACATATCCTTTAGAAACTTTTAGTACACTTATACCCGGAATACCTCTCAAAACCGAATAAAGTCCCTCATCTTCGGTGATAAACGAGCAATCGTCCACAATTACCGTGCTGCATTTTGTATAGCCTTGATTAACATTAATCTCTGTCAAGTTCATCTGCTTTATAGCTTTTTGCAGTCTTTTATTGGTATATCGCAGGTTATGAATAAAAAATTTTCCGGTACATACCGCATTAAACGCAATATCCGCGGGATATTTTTCTCCCACTTCCCCATCTTCGGCGTATAATAACTGCGAATTAGGATCTGTTCCCAGCTTGCACATAAAAACATCGGGGTGTGCGGCGATCTGCTTGTAGACGCAGTTCTTTTCGGCAGACAGTTCTATGCTGTAATTTAAGTTTAAAAAATACTTAATTAACTCTTTATCGGCAAAACATGACAATATAATTTTACCCATATTTAACTCCCTGTTGAAATTTATTTTTATTTAATGTATACTATAAACATAATATATACTGAGGTGATACTATGAAACTAAAAAAGACCAAATCTTTTTTCAATGAATTCGGAAAACTCAGCATTTCCACATTTTCAGCATCAAGCGCATTTTATGTTTTCCTGTCGCTTGTTCCAATTGTTATTCTTATTTGCTCTATTGTGCCCTACACCAGTATTACACAGCAGGATGTCAACAGGTTTTTCTCTGACATCATACCCGCAACCACACAACCGTTTTTTGACAATATTATCGCGGATATTTATCAGCGTTCGCTTGTCACCATTTCATTTTCGGCTATTGCGTTGATTTGGTCTGCAGGCAGAGCTTTCAGCGAGATAAACAACGGACTCAACTATATTTACGGTATTTCAACACGAAAAAACTTCTTTATAAGACGTCTGCGTTCAAGTATGTTTATTCTTGCAATTATTCTTATGATAATCATTTCTCTTTTCGGAATGGTATTCGGCAGATCAATAATTAATATTATAACAGCTAATTATCCTTATACTCAACCTCTTTTTCATGTATTAAGTTATTTACGGTTTATTATTGCGATGTTTGTTTTGTTTGCAATTTTTCTTTTAATATACAAATGGGGTCCAAATGAAAAAGTTCCTTTTATAAGTCAGATTCCCGGTGCGGCTTTCTCGGCATTTGCATGGGTGGTTTTTTCGTGGCTTTTTTCGCTCTATGTTGAAGCCACCGGCAGTTTCAGCTCTTACGGACAGCTTGCCACAATAGTTATTGCGCTTTTCTGGTTGTATTCATGTATGTATATTTTCTTTGTCGGAGCATATATAAACAGAATCTTTTCCCGAAAGATTCCCGTTGAAAATAATGAAGATGCCGAAGAATTAGATTGACAAAACGGCTTAAAAATTATAGAATATTTTTGTGAGCAGACTGAGCAGTCGCGGGTGCAGCCCGAAAGGGCGTATCTGAGGAAAGTCCGGGCTCCAAAGGGCAAGGATAACGGCTAACGGCCGCCGGGGGCGACCCCAGGGATAGTGCAACAGAGATATACCGCCCGTGCTTTGCGCGGGTAAGGGTGGAAAGGCGAGGTAAGAGCTCACCGGGTTGCGGGAGACTGCAATGCCCTGTAAACCCTATCCGGAGCAACACCGCATAAAAGAACATTACATCTGCCCGATGGTTCTTAAAGGTGGCTGGAGATATATGGCAACATATATTCGAGATAGATGACTGCTTTAAACAGAACCCGGCTTACAGGTCTGGTCATGCTTTATCATGCGGATGTCGGCGTCAGGTTGCGGACATCCGCTCATTTTTTTAGGAAGTGATTATTAATGTGGTTTGACAATGCTGTTTTTTATCAGATTTACCCTCTGGGTTTTTGCGGAGCCCCCTTTGAAAACGACGGCAATAACGTTTGCAGAATCGATAAGCTTAAAGACTGGATTCCGCACTTAAAAGAGCTTGGTATTACGGCAGTTTACCTCTGCCCTGTTTTCCAATCGGACTTTCACGGCTATGATACCCGTGATTATTTTACCGTAGATTGCCGTCTGGGAACAAACGAACAGTTTGCAGATGTCTGCAAAGCTTTTAACGACAGCGATATACGCGTTGTTCTGGACGGAGTTTTCAACCA
>JAFRVM010000298.1 GCA_017438505.1 Clostridia bacterium
GCTCATCAGCACAATGCTACTTTGCTATTGGAGGTATTTGACGGCAAATCGGCTTCCGACCGCGTTGTATGGACTATGGACGCGGAAAAGGATATTACAATAAACGGCTCTGTCGAGGTACACGTAAGAGCAAAAACAGACGATGTAAATAAAAACGTGCTTATGATTGGCGCGGTGCTGGTTGACACTGCGGAGCAGGAGTTTCCCTGCTTTGATACCGGCTCGATAGGTGTGCTGGAGCAGAAGGTCGTTGCCGAAAAGGGCGTTGTAATGGCCGAAAACGGCGAGGCTTACGATCTTGTTGAATGGGAGCAGAGAAATTGTAATAAAATGATAGTTTCCTACGGCACTATGGATCTGCGAAACCCCGAAGCGGGTTACGAACCGGCCACAGCGATAAAGAGAGCCGAGCCTATTAAGGCGGGAGAATGGTACGACTACACAATTTATCTGCAGCCCAATTACTATACCGTGGCAGCAGGACACCGGCTTGAGCTTTACATCGTGCCCTTCTGCGGATTTTCCTCCGACTACGCTGCGTATGATTCCTGCACAGCGGAAGAATTGGCCATGATGGGGCTTAACCCCAAGGCAATGGTGCCGTTTACCAAGGATTACAGCTTTACGGTTGATAATTCATCAAGCTTTGGACTTTTGCCTGTAGTTAATTAAAAAAATGACCGCCGTTCCGGATTGATCCGGGACGGCGGTTTTGCGTGATAAGAAATTGAAAATTGGTTTGACATCTATTTGTTGTTCAGTTTTTCGATAAGCTGGGAAAGTACCGGCTCAAATTTGACGCCGTACCAATGGTCGGGGTCGGAAAGGGTGTTCTTGATGCAGCTAAGAGTGAAGTCGGCGGCGATTACCGCGGCGTCGTAAATGGTTTTGCCCGAAAGATACGCTCCGGTAAATGAGGAGGAGTAAATATCGCCCGCTCCGTGGCACATTTTATCTATCTTTTCGTGTCGGTAATAGCTGATTTTGCCGTTTTCCGAAATGACAACACCGCTGCACTCCGGCTCATAGCTTACTCCAGTCAGCACCACGGTAGGCACGCCCTGCGCGTGGAAGGTGTATAACATTTTTTCGATATAAGCGCAGTCATACTGTTCACGGTAACTGCTGCCGGTCAGCAGTGCAGCTTCGGTTATGTTGGGCAGGAGAATATCGGAGGAAAAAGCCAGCTTTTTCATCTCATTAACGTATTCTCCGTCAAAGCCTGTATACAGCTTGCCGTTGTCTCCCATGGCTGGATCGACGATTTTAATGCCGTCATCTGCAAGCCTGTCGAAAACATTATCCATTACAAAATCGATTTGCCTTGCGCTGCCGAGATAGCCGGTGTAAACCGCTGAAAACTCGATATTTTCTCTTGTCCAGTGTTCGGTTATTGCGGGAATATCGTCGGTAAGGTCGCGGAAGGTAAAGCCCTTGGTCCACGCAGTGTGTGTGGAGAGCACCGCAGAGGGTAAAATTGCGGTCTCGATTCCGCAGGCGGACAGAATAGGCAGTGCGACCGTCAGCGAGCATTGACCGACACAGGAGATATCCTGCACCGTTAAAATTCTTTTATATTCCATGTTGTTTATCCGTCCGTTATTATTCGAGATTTTCATCGTATACAGCCCGCGCGCCGCCGACATATTTTGCCCTTGTTCTCGCGGCGGTCAAAATTGCGTTGCCGATGTGATCTACCGAAAGTCTAACCGGAACGGCGACCTTTTTAAGATGCATTCCGATCAAGGTCGCGCCGATATCAAGACCCGCGTCGGCGCGTACCTCTTCAACAAGGACGGAATTTTCAAAGCTTTTATATGCCGCCGTGGCAAACGAGCCGCCTGCCTTGGGCTGAGGAACTGCGTTGACTATCTCAAGATTATGCGCTACCGCGTATTGCTTTTCTACAACAAGCGCTCGGTTAAGGTGCTCGCAGCACTGAGCGGCAAGATAAATTCCGTTTTCTTTGAGTATCTCATAAATAGCGGAAAAAACCTCTCCGGCAACCTCCGGCTGAGAGTCGGTGCCTATTTTTGAGCCTATAATCTCGCTTGTCGAGCATCCTATTACAAGAAGATCGCCTTTTTCAAGCTTTGCGGCAGAAATAATTTCGCTGACCGCTGTTTTTGCCTGTTCAATATAGTTGTTCATTGCTTTTTGCCACCTTTTGTAAATTCAAAAACTCCGAACGATTTTACAATATCGGTACGGCTGATAATAGCCGAAAAGAAATATGCGCCGAGCGCACCCGCGATTGCCTGCATCGCGTTGCCCGCAACTCCGGCAAGTGCCGGCACAAAGCCCAGACCGATTACGAAAGCCTCATATAGATAATATCCGAGTATCATAATAATTTCGGCAATTATCAGACCGGCAATCCAGGTGATGTGGAAATATTTCTCTTTGCCTCTTGAGATCGCGGCCGGAATAAGAGCTGCGGCGACTGCCATAAGACCTTTTATTACAAGCGTTCCGGGAATGTAGACAGGATATCCGGAAATAAGGTCGGCAAGCGCCGAGCCGACGCCCGCAGCGAAAAATCCGTAAGCAGGGCCGAGCAGCCATCCGCTCAGCAACACGAAGCTGTCGCCGAGGTTGACATAGCCCTTCGTCGGGGTGGGTATTTTGATAACCATTGTCATAACGCAGATAAGCGCCATCATAATTGCTGCGGTTGTCAAAAGCGTAAATCTGTTTGTCTCCTTCTTCATTTTAATATCTCCCCAATAATGTTTTATAAAAACCCGGCATCCGCAGGTCGGGATGCCGGACATTTTATCGTAAATAATAAGGTCCACTTGTAAATTCACATTACGTGCCTGTGCTTTCTAAGCGCATATTATAACACAGGATTTGTAGGTTTTCAAGTATTCTGCATAAATTCCTGAAAAGAGATTTTATATCGGCTGAGTGCAGTTTGACTGTACTTTTATGTTTGCTTATGTTACAATATAAAAAACAGCTTTGGAGGGGTATTTATGGTTCTTAATGTTTATGAACGCTATTACAAAGCGGAGGCGGTATTTTCAGATATAAAAAGAAACGGCGCGCTTGTTATGCTCATCAGCGATTCCGAGGCCGGATTTATTACATACAAAGCCGCTGTCACCTTTTTTCCGCATAACGATGATGAGGATTATGCGGTTTCGTATGACGCTTACTTTGAAAAAGAGCTATACAGCGGCAAGGGCAGAAGGTCAAAGAAAAAAGAGGCAGCTTTTATAGATCGGTTAAGCGAGACAATAGATGAAATAGCCGGGGAGAATAATGCAAAGGTATTCTGGAACGAGCCTTTAACCGAAGAAAGACGGGGCTGAAAAAGTAAATACTGCCGTTAATACAGTTTCGGGCGCCCTCAATGCTGAAGGTGCCCGAATAAATTACAGCGCTATTTCTTTTTTTTAAAGAAAACTCTAAACACTAGTATTTCAGCAATGACACAGACAGGTAATGCCGCAAAAAAATCAACCGCCGAATGCTGCTTGATGAATGTTGTGGATATGCAGATTACAGCTACGGAAAAAACAACAAACGCTTTCCAATACCGTGATACATCCTTGGTTTTCAGCCAAACGGATGCAATGCCGATGGAATAGGCACAGTGCAGTGACGGACATACGCCCGTGTTGGTATCAAAAGCATATAGAAAGCGTATGCAGTCGGTCAAAAAGTTCTCATTGACAAATTCGGTGGGGCGCAGATTCTGACAGTTGGGATAAAGAATATAAACTATCATTGCGCAGGCCTGCGTGACCATAATAAAAGACTGAAGTTTTTTAAAGCTGTCAATGTCATAAAGGGCAAAATATCCGAGTGAGAAAACAATAAGCGCATACCAAAATACATAGGGAAGCAAAAACCATTCGCAAAAAGGTATAATATCGTCAAGTCCGCAGTGTATTACATGGCATTTTTCGACAGGGATAAGGTTTTCGGTTAAAAAATACAGCGCAAAATATACTATCCAGCCGCCGAGCAATTTAAGATGAGAAAATTGCGGGGTATTCAGTTTTGAAAGGCGAAACTCGCGATAATCTACAACCGGCTTTTTCATTCTTCCGGCTCCTTTTGTATGTTCTTCGGATAAAGCCTCTTTGGAATATTTCGGTAGGGAATAACGGTATGCTCGGGCAACCCGCGGGCAATAGATGTAATCTCGTCCATCAGATAATCGCAGATTCGCCGGCGTTCCTCGGCAACGGGAGTTTTTGCCGAAAAGATTATCGGTTTGCCCAGATACATCTTTTTAAGGCTCGGAGCGATATAAAGCGGGACAAAAGAAAGTTCTTTGCCCGTGCGTTTGTAATAAATTCTTGCGACATCCACAAAGCCTTCCTGAAAGTCATAAACGATATTATTGTGTTTTTTGTCATGCTCGGGAAAAATTACAAGATTCTTTCCGTCCTGCAATTTGTCTGCGGATTCTCTGAAGGTGTTTAAAATATGCTTATCCCTGTAAACCGGAATGGTTCGAGCATTGTTGAAAATAATCACAGACAGCGGCGCTATCAGATAAGAAACCGCTTTGTAAAACGGACGGACAAGCTTCGGCTTTTGCGACCAGAAATCCTGATACGCATATGCCGGAACTTCTTTTAGCTTCATCATTGGTGAGGCGCACCATGTATAACAGTTGTCGGGGAAAAACAGTTCACATGCGATCGGACCGTGAAGCTGAGTGTGATTGCCGATGATAGCGCAGGGCTGGTCGGAAAGATTTTCCAGGCCTACAACTTCTGTTTTGGGATAAGCCAGCCGTACCGTGTTTTTAACAAGTCTGAA
>JAFRVM010000299.1 GCA_017438505.1 Clostridia bacterium
ATCTTTTTTATAATTCGAGATATATTCTATCACTCTCGACAGCAATTGTCAATAAAATATACAATATGTAAATGTAGAATTAACACAAGTTTTTGCACCTTTTTTGTGTAAATTGACAAAATCACATGGGAGGCTCTACCGGCTCGGGAACAAATACAGGCATATTCTTAATAACCGCGGCAGGGTTATCATCAAAAAGAAGCTGCGCGTACTGCGGTGAGGCAAAATCACGCACAAGCCGCCGCGCCGAAGCCATCTCGGTATTGCGGGAAATATGTGTGTGAGCGTCGCTTGCAACAAATTGAGTGAGATTGTGTCGCAGAATAAGCCTTGCAGTGCGGCTGCAGTCCCCGCCGAATGCGCCGAGCAAACTGTCCTTGTTTATCTGGGAAAGGCAGCCCTCATTTATCCAGTCGTAAAGAATAAGCGGGCAGGCCTGGATAAAACTGTACCGTTCAGGATGAGCGATGATGGGCACGATGCCGCGTGCGCGTATCTGCTCAAGCACCTTTTCCGCCCTCGCGGGGTCGTCGTAAAAATCAAATTCCACCAGCATATACCGGCTGTTGTTAAGTGTCAAAACCTTTTTTTCGTCAATGAGTTCGGGCAGGTCGTCGGTGGCAAAGACCTCCATACCGGGGTAAATGCGCACGGGGATGTTTTTTTGCGCTTCGGCGGCAAAAAAATACATCTGGGCGGCGATTTCGTCAGCGTAGTTTTTAAACAGCCCCGGAATATTGCAGTGGGGCGTGAGAATGATCGCGCGCGTGCCGGTGCAGTATGCCTGATGAATCATGGTCATTGCCTGATTGAAGCTCTCCGCGCCGTCGTCAACATTTGGCAGAATGTGAGTATGTATGTCGGTCATGCTTATCCCCCCTCTCTCTTTCATTTTAATATATTATATTATATTTGTCATAAAATCAAGGTGTTTGAGGGTTTATGGGCGAATTTTATGTTTTTTTAATAATATTGGCAGGCACTGCCTGCTCTTGTGCTCTGGCGTTGCATAACTCTTTGTGCATAAAAAAACTCCCTTTGCACAAGGGAGTCTGATAAATTTATGTGATGTTGAACGGGCTAAGGTCAAGCGTGTCGGAGTAGCGTGAGAGAAAATCGCAGAGCTTATGCTCAATAATCTCCACCCCTCCGCGGGTATCGCTTTCGATATTAACAGGCAAAATGGGGTCGTGCACCGAAAGACGGAGCAAAAACCAGCCCTTTGCCCAGAAATCGTCAAACGAAACACGTATGCCCTCGCGGTTGTCGGGCGCAACATTCCAGCCTTCGGTCTGCTCGGCAAAAGCGGTAAGCTCGTCGATAACCTTTTTGCCCTCGGCGGCAAAATCCTCCGGCAGAATTTTAATGCGTATTTCCTTTGCCTCCAGCGGCTCACGCAGAGGTGCGGTAAGCTCGTCAAGCGAAGAGCCCACGTTTTTCAGCTTTATCATCTTGATGATGATTTTTGTTATAAGGTACGCGCCGTCATCTAAAAAGTAGTTTTCTTTAAGGGCAGCATGACCGGAGGTTTCAATCGCCAGCGGGCACTGTATGCCCTGCGCGTTAAGCTCGACCGCCTTATCTATTACGTTGCGGTAACCGCGCTTGTAGCGGAAGTGTTTGCCGCCGAGCACGCCCTCGATAAACTCCTTGAGTCCGTCGGAGGTAATGGAATCGGTAACAATCGTGCCGCCGGGGCAGTTTTCAAGAGCGATAGCAGAAGCAAGCGCAACAAGACGGTTGCGGTTGATCTCAGTGCCGCGGCTGTCAACACAGCCCGCGCGGTCAACGTCGGTGTCAAATATTATGCCCAGATCTGCATTATTGCGAACGGCGGCGCTGCGCACAGCCTCCATAGCCTCTGGGGCTTCGGGATTGGGAATGTGGTTGGGGAAATTGCCGTCAGGCTCCAAGAACTGACTGCCGGTGATATCCGCACCGAGGGGCGCAAGGACATCTCTGGCGTAAAATCCGCCCGCGCCGTTGCCTGCGTC
>JAFRVM010000300.1 GCA_017438505.1 Clostridia bacterium
TTATAACTACGATGCGCTGACTTCACTTGCTGCGGCGTTCTTTAGCATTGTACTGTTTAATCCTGCCGCAGTCTTTAACATAGGTTTCCAGCTTTCGTTCGCGTCAGTATTTGCGATTTTCACGATACACGGTTCGTTTGCGGGTACGAAAGTGCAGAGAAATCCGTTCTTATCATCGTTTGTAATGTCGGCTGCGACGTTTCTGGGAACATGGCTGATAATATCAAATATCAACAATCGGATAAACCTGGTTTCGCTGTTGGTAAATCCTCCCGCTGTTATGATAACCGGCGCGACGGTGCCTGTTGTCGCGGCAGCAACACTGATCTACTGTGTTTTTGGCGGATTTACGGTGAATTTTGGATACCCCGGCATCTTTTTGATAGGCATTACCAATAAAATAGCGGCACTCGCGGAAAAAGCGGATTTCGCTGTTGTAAAAATGCCGGCGATACCTCCGGAAGCTATACTTGCGTCGTTTGCGATCATTTTTATACTGTCAAAATTTATTTCTGCCAAGCCTTTTTCAAAAGCTGTTGCTGCTGCGCTTATTGCGGCGTTAATACCCGTATCGTTTTTTGCGTATTCTCTTGGAGGCAATGCTCTGAGAATAGACGTATTAAGCGACAGATTTGCCAACTCAGCCGTTATCACGGATGGAAGCGGGGATTGCTGGCTGATAGACGCCGGCAGCAGATCGGCGTTTGATTATACTGAAGATTATGGTTTAAAACCTAAAGCAGTGTTCGTTACGGGTGCTCGGTCAAAGAGCGTAGGCGGTCTGGAATATTTTGTCGATTCGGACATTTATGTTCCGGCAAATACGATTTCCGACGAGCGTTTATCCGGGTTAAACATAATATGTCTTGAGGGCGGAGAGAGGATATCTTTGACGGATGAGATATCTATAACGACTTTTGCCGATAAAGACGCTTCGCACATAAGTTATCACATAAAGCGCGGTGAAAACACAGTGATGACACTGCTTGCGGTAAGTCCTGATGATGAGGTATATCGCACAAAGGCGGATGTTATATTTGTTAATTCGTATTCGAAGGCAACAGCCCGTTATGTTTATGAATGCGGGCCTGACTGTGTTATAATCAAGGAGAACGGGGTTCTGGACGCTGACTTAGCGGTGCCTCTTATTAATGCCGTTCATGCCGGGCGCGTTTCAGTGCTGTCAAATGATAAAACAAGGGTGGTGTCGAGATATGAAGGCTGAGGAATTTCTTAAAAAACCTGAAATCTTATCTCAGCTTTTCGTCGTTTACGGTGAAGAGCGGTATCTTGCCGTTAAGGTAAAGGACGCGATAATCAATGCATTGGATTGCGGTGAACTGAACATCGACCGGCGAAGAGAAAATGCTGCGCTTGAGGATATAGTCACAATTGCTGAGCAAGCCCCGTGCTGTTCGGATTGCCGCATTGTCGTATTGGACGAGCCCGGAGTAATAAAAGGGCTGGAGGCCGAAGCGTTTACGGAATATATTAAGTCGATGCCGACGTCTACTAAAATGATTTTCCTGATGAAAAACCTGCCTGACAAACGTAGGTCGTTTTATAAGTATTTAGAAAAAAATGCGCTTATGATAGAAGCTTATGAGCTTGATGATGAAACGATGTGCAGGTGGATCGTTTCGCAGGCCGGTAAAAAAGGGATATCCGTCAAAAAAGGCGATGCGGCGCTGATGCTTGAAATTTGCGGCAGAGATATGCTCTCGCTGGACTGTGAGCTTGAAAAATTGTCCTGTCTTGGTAAAAAAGCGATAGATATCTCGGACATTTACGAAGTTGTATCACTGACTACGGATTACAATGTATTCCTGCTGCATGAGCATATGCTGCAGGGCTCATATAAAAAAGCTTTCGATCTCACAAAAAAGATATACGCTGATGAAAAAACGTATATACCGGTAGTAGCGCTGCTTTCGAATAAATTTGAGCAGATGCTTGCGGCAAAGCTGTCTGTTGCCGGAGGACGAAGCAAATACGAAACAATTCAAAGCGTTTCAAAGGAGCTGAAAGTAAAGCCGGGAGCGGTGGGCTATGCGGTAGATGAATGCGCGGCATTTTCCATCGAGGCTTTAAAAAGGTCTGTGGAACGGCTTTCAAATTACGAGTACGCCTTAAAATCCGGGGGAGCGAATGCGGGTATAGAAGCTCTGCTTATGGAAATATACAAAACAGAATGAGGTAAAATAAAAAATTCTTTCCCGAGGGTGATGGAAAGAATTTTTTCTTTTGGACATTTTTCTGGGGGAAGAAATAAACTGCCCTTTTTACTCGGATAATGCCGAGTTCAGCTTTTTTGCTAACTGCGCCTTTTTGCGGTTCGCTTTGTTCTTGTGGATAATGCCCTTTGAAGCAGAAGCGTCTACCTTGCTGACAGCGGCTCTGAAAGCGGCTTCGCGGTCCGCATCCTCGGATGCGAGAGCTGCGTCGAACTTTTTAAGCTCTGTCTTGAGCGCGGACTTTACAGACTTATTGTGTGCGGTCTTTTTGTCCGTGACCAGAATGCGCTTTTTAGCGGATTTGATGTTAGCCATTTTTTAACCCCCGTTAAAATATTTTAACCTAATGAAGTTTATCATATTGTTTTTCGGAA
>JAFRVM010000301.1 GCA_017438505.1 Clostridia bacterium
AAAAATATGCAAAAATGGCTCAGCAGAGCTCTCCGAATTCTCCGATATTAAAAAACTGCTTCAACGCCTTTTGGGTTGGCGGAGGGATCTGCACCTTTGGTCAGGTTTTATGTAATATCTATCAGCGTATGGGAGCTTCGTTGATAAATGCCCGCGCGTGGGTCTCGGTTACAATTATCGTAATAACAGCAGTTCTTACCGCTCTGCACCTTTTCGGCAAAATAGCACGTTTTGCGGGAGCGGGAACGCTTGTGCCGATAAGCGGGTTTGCAAACTCGGTCGCCTCCCCTGCCATTGAGTTTAAATCGGAGGGTCAGGTTCTCGGGCTGGGTGCAAAGATCTTCTCAATAGCGGGGCCTGTAATTCTATACGGTATAGCGGCTTCAGCGGTTTACGGACTTATTTACTGGATTGCAAAGGGAGGATTAATATGAAAAAAGCAGGAAAACGCACCATTATTTTCGATAATCCCCCTTCAATTACCGGCTACGGCTCATGCGCAGGCAAAAAAGAGGGCGAAGGACCTCTCGGAAAAAGCTTTGACGAGGTTTTCGACGATGATATGCTGGGGCAGAAAAGCTGGGAGGACGCTGAAAAAGAACTTCAGATTCACTCATTTACAAAGGCTCTTGAAAAAGCGGGGAAACAAAAAGATGATCCCGATATAATTTTTGCGGGGGATTTGTTAAATCAGTGTATCGCTTCGGCCTATGCTTCGAGCGGTGTAGACTGCTCATATATGGGACAGTACGGAGCCTGCTCCACAATGGCGCAGACAATCATTCTTTCTTCCATTTTCTGCGAAAGCGGCGCGGCAAACTGCGCGGCGGCAATTACAAGCTCACATTTCTGTTCTGCCGAAAGACAGTACCGCAACCCGATTGATTACGGCGGGCAGAGAACCCCCACCGCTCAGTGGACGGTTACCGGCTCAGGCTCGGTAATAATTGAAAGCTCCGCTGCTTCATCTATCAGAATAACCGCCGCAACCATAGGCAAAATAACCGATTTCGGAATTTGCGACGCAAACAATATGGGAGCCTCCATGGCTCCGGCAGCCGCCGAAACAATAAGCGATTTTTTAGCAGATACTGCCATCTCCCCCGAAAAGCTTGATTTAATTCTGACAGGTGATCTGGGTGTTGTGGGCAGCGACCTGCTTATTAAAATACTTGAACAAAACGGAATTGATATAAAAGAAAAGCACAACGATTGCGGAAAGATGATTTTTGATATAGACAGGCAGGACGTACACGCGGGCGGCTCGGGCTGCGGGTGCAGCGCTTCGGTACTGTGCGGACATATACTGCCCAGGGTTGAGAGCGGAGATTTAAAATCGGTA
Source organism: Clostridia bacterium (assembly GCA_017438505.1). GTDB lineage: Bacteria > Bacillota > Clostridia > Oscillospirales > Acutalibacteraceae > RGIG2835. Next base: position 1,343 of record JAFRVM010000301.1, read on the forward strand.
CTTTTCGTTGCGACGGGCTCTCTGCAAAGTCCGCTGAGCGTTCAGCAGGGAAAATCAATGCCGGCAATCGCTCACGCCGTGCTTATTGAAAGCGGAAAATAGGAGGATTATATGGAATATTTACGGGCATTTTTAGTCGGCGGCGCGATCTGCGTTGTCGGACAGATTTTAATAGATAAAACCAACCTTACTCCCGCGCGCATACTGGTCGCATTTATTGTAGCCGGGGTTTTCCTTTCGGCAATCGGAGTTTACGGATATCTTGCAGACTTTGCCGGAGCAGGGGCAACTGTGCCGCTTACCGGCTTTGGATATGTACTTGCCGAGGGTGTCAAAAAAGAAATTGCCGAAAAGGGCGCGCTTGGGATTTTAACGGGAGGTCTGTCCGCCGCATCGGCGGGAATTGCTGCTGCTATTATTTTCGGATACCTCGCCGCCCTGCTTGCTAAGCCAAAGTCAAGGTCGTAAATAAAACATCAAATTCACATTGACAAATTATGACAAGGATGCTATAATTTCACCAAAAGGAGGAATTACAGCATTATGAAAACAAAAAGTGATTTTTTTGGAATTGCATTCTCGGAAGTTATGTGCGGTGTTATTGTTGCAATTGGTCAGATTGTTTTTTCAAAAATCTTAAGTACAAAAATAAAAAGCGCGCTAATATGCGGTATTGTTGCTGCAGTTATTGCAATTATTCTTGCAGTTACTGTTGGAAGCTCCTTACAGCGGTTTTTTTTGAAAAGATCTAAAACAAGCAAACGACGTCGTTTAAAAGCATTTGAAATTGCCAAATATGAAGGTAAATGGATTGAGCAACTTAATAATAACGAATATGCAATTTGTACTCTTGAATACAATATGGAAAATGACAGATATATTTTCCGCGGACGTCATTATAGTAATAATAGCAAAAAAACTGACTTTATTTCAGAGAATGTTATTTACGACAAGGGAAGATTGCATTATATAACTAACGGAACTAATGTTCCTGATAATGATATAAAAGGACTTGTTCCGTGTTATGGTCGAATAGAAATGGTAATGAGCAACCAAGGTTTATCCTCTTCAGGAGAATTTATGGATATAATAGATAAATCACCCTTAGTTCCATTTTCCATGCAGCAAATAGATAAAAAAATGCTTTATGATTTCTTTAACGAATATGATAAAAGCATAAAGAAAAAACGTGCTAAACTTGAAGCTATGCTTGAAACTGAAGATGTAGGACTTGCGTTTATTGAATGGTATAGCAAAAACTATAAAAAATACAAATAAGCATTTAAAAAGCTCTGTTCGAGGCTCGAACAGAGCTTTTTGATATTCGTTTTTATTCAACCATAGCACAAAACTCATCTATCTCATCGGCGAGAGATTTTAGACCCTGCTCCCAGAAAGATTTATCGGTAAGGTCGATGCCCGCGATAAGGGCGGTATCCTCTACGTTGTTCGTACCGGTAGCGCGCAATAGCTTTTTGTAGGTTGCAAGGAAAGAATCTCCCTCCTGCAGATATTTTGCGTAAAGTCCGCGTGCAAACAGTCCGCCAAAGGCATACGGGAAGTTATAAAAGCTCAGCGAACCGCTGTAATAATGCCCCTTGCACAGCCACATATAGGGGTGCAGGCAACCCTGGTCAAGTCCGTCGCCGTACGCCTTGCGCTGAGCGTCAAGCATAAGCTCGCAGAGTGCATCGGAATTTAAAAATTCCTCGGGACGTTTTTCAAATACCGCCGATTCAAACAGATATCTTGAGTAGATATCGCAGATAATCTGGCAGGCGTCGGAAAGCTGACTTTCAATAAGCGACAGCTTAACATCTTTGTCCTGCACCTTTTCAATAGCTTTTGTTACCACAACAACCTCGTTGAAGGTGGAAGCGGTTTCGGCAACCGGCATTGAATATTCCTGATTGAGAACCGAGTTTTCAAACACTCTGGAATCGTGGAAGGAGTGCCCCAGCTCATGCGCAAGGGTTACGATATCGGTAAACGCGCCGTCAAAGTTTGTAAGCACACGGCTCTGCTTTGCGCTGGGAACTCCGCAGTCAAACGCGCCGCCAACTTTGCCATTCCTCGGGAAGAAATCAATCCACGAATTATCAAATGCGTTCTTTATAACATCGTGAATGTCTTTATCGAAACTGCCGAAGATATCAAGCAGATAGTCCCTTGCCTCTTCCACTGTATACTTTTTATCGTTTTTACCCATAGGAGCAAAGAGTTCGTACCACGGCAAACCGCCTTCGTACCCGAGCGCTTTTGCCTTTGCGCGCAGATATTTCCAAAAGCTAGGCATATATTCGTTCATCGCCTCGAGCAGAGCGTCAAGAGTTTCCTTTTTCATTCTTGAGTTATGCAGGGCTTTATCAAGAGGTGATGCAAAACCGCGCAGGCGGCACTCGTTGATAACCTGAAGCTTTATGCTGTTAAGAGAAAATGCCGCGGCTTCGTC
>JAFRVM010000302.1 GCA_017438505.1 Clostridia bacterium
CTTAAAGGCTTTTTAAATACTGAGATTTTCGGCGCGCTTCGCTCTAACGGCGAAAAGGGCGTCTACGGAATAACCGCGGAAAAAAGCAGCGAAAACAGATATATTGTTGCTCAAAAACAGGAGATTAAAGTCGGAAAAGCACAGATTATGACTACGCTTCCCTGTAAAGAGACTAAGCTTTACAGCTGTGAAATAGAAAAAATTAACTACAACGAAAAAAATCTGACAAGAAATCTGATTATAAAAATCACCGACCCCGAGCTTCTGCAAATCGCCGGAGGAATCGTTCAGGGAATGAGCGGAAGTCCGATAATTCAGAACGGAAAATTTGTCGGCGCAGTTACACATGTATTTGTAAACAATCCCTGTCTCGGATACGGAATTTTTGCGGAAAATATGTTGGCGGAAGCTGAACGGTACACAGAAAAAAATCGCGCTGCATCTTAAGATCAACTGTCCCGGTTTGTCACATTTATCATAAACAAACCGGGACTATATGAAAACAAGGCGACAGATTTCAGGGCGTCAGGCGCGTCAAGTATGCCGCCTTGATATTACGGCGGCAAGTTTTCCCCGCGCTCTGCCCGAAAAAACTTCCGCCTGCTTTTATTTAATGCCGAAAATACAAAAGGGTTAATCTGCACTCCTGCGTTATCAACAGAAAAAAACAGGTCAAAGCCCGATGAAGGCTTCGACCTGTTTTATTATGCGAAATATTGCTATAAAATTTTTATTACAGCAACGATGTCAGGTATACGACTATCGGCAAAGTTGCCACGCACAAAAGTGTTGTAACCGCTACAATACCGCCCGCAAGCGCTGAATTTTTATTGTAGTTCGCGGCAAAAAGAAGAGTCATTGAGGCAGTAGGTGCTCCCGCGGAAATTGACAGCGCGCGTATAACAGTGCTGTCCGCGCCAAGCAAAAGAGCCAAACCTACAAGTATTGCCGGCATAACCGCAAGCTTAAAAAGACACACAAGATATACCCTGGCATCCGCAAAAGCTTTGAGCGGATTTGAGAAGGCAAGATACGCGCCGGTAACTATCATCGCAAGCGGTGTGTTGAGTCCGGCAATAAGCGATATCGCATTGAGTGTAAAGGAAGGCAGCTTTATATCAAGAAAAAAGAGCAGCAGTGATACGGATATACCTATTATTCCCGGATTGAGAAAAGCCTTGAGTTTAACTCCCGCCTTTTCCCCTTTTACAGTGGCTACTCCGTGCGTCCATATAAAAGCGTTGAACACAACAATAAAAACCGAGCCGTAAATAACTCCCTTTGCACCGAGCACCGCCGATATAATGGGCAGGCCCATAAACCCGCCGTTCGAATACATGCACGCCATGCGCAGAACCGATTTATCGGTTATATCGCATTTACCGAAAAACAACTTTGGAATGAGTATTCCCGCAATATGCACCGCTGCCGAAAGTATAAAGCTCAATGCAAGGCTTTTTAGCATTTCTTTGGAAAAAGCCGATAAAAAAGCGTTGATAATAAGGCAGGGAGTGACAATATTGAGAACGATTTTAGTAAGCTGAGAGGCTCCTTCGTTTGTAACGGTTTTCAGCTTTACAAGTATAAAGCCCACAGCCATTATAAGATACATGGCGGCGACCTGATTTCCCACGGTAAGCATACTCTCAAGCATCGCCGTTACCGTCCTTTTCTTCACTTTTGCTTTTTACATAGAGAAGGCAGGCAAAAATAAGCAAAAACGCACCGATTATCTTGGGAACATAATTTAAAAATCCTGTTGTCAGCATATCACCGGTAAAGATTTTCGCAAGTTCCCAGATGCCCAGAAACGTAAAACCTCCGCCCAGCGGGTAAAAAAGCTTATTCTCTCTGCCAAAAAAGAAGACCAGCATAAAGCCTGTTCCAAGATAAAACAGAGGCATTAAATATTCCTTAATCAAAATCTATCTCTCCGTTATTATCTGATATAATCAGCGACGCATTTGTCAGAAACAGCGCCTGTTCCTCCGAGAATATAAATCGTTCCGGTACGTCCGGAAAGGTAATTGGCAACATTCGCAATACGAGCTCTGGGATTTACAAGTACAACGGGTATGCCTTTTTTAGCGCCGAAGGCTCCGCCGGCAAGAGCGTCGGGGAATGATGTGCCGGTTGCAATAATTGTTCCGTTGCCTGTAAACAGGCTTCTGTATGCGTTGCAGATAGCAAGAGAGGTGTCATATCTGCTTGCTCCGTACAGTCTGCTGACATTCGGAACGCTGAGAATTTCAAGAGTAGCTTCGGCATTTGAACCGACAGCAGCTGTACCGCCTAAAATACAAGCCGATGTTGCTCTTGTTCTTGCTATATAATCAATTGTGGACTGGTCAAAGGTTCCGTCGGGTTTTGCAAAGAGAATGGGCGTTCC
>JAFRVM010000303.1 GCA_017438505.1 Clostridia bacterium
CTGCATCCTTGCTTGTTCTTTCGTTAAACTCCTTGCAGAAGCCCATGATGTTTACGCCGTGCTGCCCAAGTGCGGGACCAACGGGCGGAGCCGGTGTTGCTTTGCCGGCAGCAATCTGTAATTTAATATAACCTTGTACTTTCTTTGCCATTTTAAGGCACCTCCTATAATGTGGTAATTAGCGGGATCTTCCCTCCCACGAGAACTCGTGTTCTCATCAACAACTTTTTATAAACGCTGAACCTCATCGAAATTCAGCTCTAACGGGGTCTCTCGACCAAACATTGATATTCCGACATTTACTGTTCTCTTCTTGACGTTTATTTCACGTACCGTACCCGTAGAGTCTTTGAACGAGCCGTCTTTTATAAGAACGGTATCGCCAACCTCGTAGCCGAAGTCCTCGTATGTGAACTCGTCAATACCCATGTCGTAAACTTCTTTTTCGGTCAAAGGCGTAGGATCGGAGCCGGGACCCACAAAGCTTGTAACACCGCGTGTGTTGCGCACAACATACCAGCTTTCATCGGTCATTATCATTTTAATAAGAACATAACCGGGAAAAATTTTATGCTGCACGAGCTTTTTCTGTCCGTTTCTGACCTCAACCTCGTCCATAAGCGGTACGGAGACCTGCTGGATTATATCCTGCATACCTCTGTTCTCCACCAATTTTTCGATGTTTGCCTTGACCTTGTTTTCATAACCGGAGTAGGTATGAACAACGTACCATTTTGCTTGATTTTCAGACATAATATCGACCTCTTATCATTCGCCGGCATTTGCTGTATCGGCTGCTTCGCTGTCTGCATTTTCTGCTGCGGCTTCGCTGTCTGCGTTAGCTTCTGCGGCACCGTCTTCGGCAGGAGCAGCTTCATCTGCTGCATTTTCCGCACCTTCTGCATCGGCATTATCCGAAGCTGTATCGGCATCGGGCGCTGCGGCTTCTTCCTCGACAGCTCCCGTAACTATCTCAACACCTTCGGGAAGATCGGATCCCGAAAGGTCGATAGGTACCGAAGTATCGACCGAATTGCTGCTGCTTTCACCGCCGCCGATTTTCATAAGCTTTTCGTAGCTCCATGAAAGCGCTGTATCCATGCAAAAGATGATAGCACCTACAAGTAAGGAAATAATAATAACGGTAACGGTCTCTTTTGCAAGTTCCTGACGATTGGGCCATGTGATCTTGCGCATTTCCGCTCTGTGTTCTGCAAGGAACTGTCCGCTTTTATTTTCTTTCTTGCTGTCCTTTTTAGCCTTCTCAGGTTGTGATGCAGTCTTGTTTTTTGTTTCTTCCATTGCATTACTTTCCTTTCGTAAGGACACAGATTATTTTGTTTCTCTGTGTAAAGTGTGACGGTTACAGAATCTGCAGTATTTCTTAGTTTCCATACGATCGGGATGAACTTTCTTATCCTTCATGGTATCGTAATTTCTCTGCTTGCACTCTGTACACGCTAAAGTAATTCTTGTTCTCAAGATTTCCACCTCGTTTCTTTTAAAGAGTAATTTACACAAGAATATTCCTCGTGCGGTTTTTCCGCACAAAAAAAAGACGTTTTGCGTCTGTATTATCATAGCACAACCAAAAGTTGTTGTCAAGTGTTTTTATAAATTTTTCGCTTATATTTGGTATATTTTTTTAAATACGGCAGACAATAATATCAGTTCCACAAAAGTGGTTCAATACATTCATAACAGGGAGGACATAAAAATGGAATTGACACAGGTAGAACTCAACAACATCCGCGAAATAGTTTCCGGCTGTATCTCTACCGCCGACAAAATGAGAGCATATGCGGCAAGCTGTTCCGACAAGCAGCTTAAGCAGATGTTTTCCGACAGTGCGGCAAAATCACAGCAGGATGCAGAAAAACTTATTCAAATGCTTTAAAACGGAGGCAAAAAAATGACAGACAAAAATATGACCCTTGATATTATAAACAGTATCAAATCCGACATCAGCGCCTTAAGCAAGGCGGTTTGCGAATGTAAGGATCTCGGACTTCGCCAAACTTTTCAGCAGATGTGCGCAAACCAAGAGCAGGCACAGTACGAGTTTTACAACCGCGCAAGCAGTCTCGGATTTTACACACAGCCCGCAATGGCAACACAAAGCGAAACTTCGGGCGTAAAGACTACTCTTTCGCAGGCAGTGAATGAACTTCGTTCGGCAGTGCCGATGAGATAAAAAGCAAAGGGGAGACTGTCAATTGCAGCTCCCCGCTTGTTTTTATGCCTTTGATCTTGCGCGTTTTCTCATAAACACGATAAAAGCTATGCTCAATATGACCATAATGGCGCTGAAAAGCATGCTTACGGGTATAGTTCCGATTTTAAGCTGATCCGTTCTTAAACTTTCTATAAAAAAGCGGCAGCTGCCGTAGCAAACGAAATACAGTGCCGACATCTCACCCTCGAATTTTTTATGTTTTCTGTAAAGCATCATAAAAATAAAAATACATAAATTACAGGTCAGTTCATATAAAAATGTGGGATGCACGGAAATATACGCAGTGTTTTGTATCCATGTTATCGGGTATTCGGTCTTGCCGAGATAGAGTGCAATATCGCCTTTTATCTTAAGATTTGGCACTTTGCTTGCCTTATACATAAGCGCAAAAAAGCTCTGCGTTGTCCTGCCGAAAGCCTCACGGTTGACAAAGTTGCCGAGCCTGCCTATCGC
>JAFRVM010000304.1 GCA_017438505.1 Clostridia bacterium
CTTGTACTTTAGATTCGCGTGCCTGTCAAAGATCATTAAGCTGCTTTTTCCCTTGAGATATCCCATGAACTGTGATATACTTAGGTACGGCGGCACGCTCACTAACATGTGTATATGATCTTTACACGCCTCTGCTTCTATTATTTCTACTTTCTTCTGCTCGCACAGTTTTCTTAATATCTCCCCTATGTCTTTCTTCAATGTTCCGTATATTTCCTGCCGCCGGAACTTTGGGGCAAAAACTATATGGTACTGGCATCTGTAAGTTGAATGCGCTGTTGTCCTGATTTCATTATTATTCTTTTTCATTGCTTAAAACCTCCTTGTACTTTGGTAATGCGTCGTCAAACACTTACCATTATACTTGGAGGTTTTTATTTTCGCACCGCTTTTTTATCTGACCCGTAAAACCGGGGGTTTATTTCCACGCCTTTAAGGCACCAAATTACGGAGGAGGCTATGCGGCGCATAGCCCCCTCCGGTTGCTTTTGCTATTTTGCGAAAGAAAAGCACTGTTTCCGTGTAATAAACCTGAGCCGTTTTATTCCGGCTCATGTTTAAATTTGCAGGGGCAGGTTTTCTAACACTCATCTAACACTTATCTAACACTTTTTCTAACACCCATCTAACACTTTTTCTAACACTTTTCCAAAATTTTGAGAAAATCGAGAATCCGCATGGCTGCTTGATTTTTTAAGCCTTCCGCCCGAAAACCCGCATAAATACCGGCTTTTTCGGTGGTTTTCTGCGGCGCCGTATGGTATGTCATGTGACTGCGTGGTAGACCTCTTTAAAGGATGGGGTTCAAGAGGCCGCCGGTTCGTCTACAGTCACTCAGTCAAATATGTTAGAGCTTGCATCCCGCATTACTACAAGTCTTTTTGCGATGAGAAGTCTCAAAGACCTTTTGATAGCACATTGCCCGTTCTATAAGGATTCAAGAGGCCGACTCAATCACGTCGGATTTTAACCTTTTTTAGGATTTAATTATAGAAGCAGGCGGAGGTTATGTGATGCATAACCTCCGCCTTAACTTTAATTATTCAAAAATATCTTCAATAACGCTGTCGGGAACTGCGCCTACACCGCCGAGGATGTAAACAGTTCTCGGGTTTTTATCGAGAACAAAGTCCTTTATTTCCTCTATCGTCCCGTTCGGATGGGTGAGGAGTAGGGGAGTGCCGATTTTTGCACCGAGCACACCGCCCGCAAGTGCGTCGGGGAAGTTTGTTCCCGTTGCAAACATTACCGCGTTGCCAAATTCATCGGCAAACTTGTTTGCTATCTCGTAAGATGTCAGGTATCGGCTTGTACCAAAGATTCTCTCAACATCTTTGCCTTCAAGCTGGTCTACGGTATTCTGTCCGACAGCCATTTCGCCGCCGATTATGTAAATCTTCTGTGCGGAGGAGAGATATTCAACGGTCGAGGGGGTCAAACCGCTGGTGGGGTTTGAGTAAACTATAGGATAAGCCTTCATTGCAGCATAGGGACTTACCGAAAGTGCATCGGCGTAGTTTGTGCCTGTAACAACAAAAACCGTTGAAGGATCAGGTTCAACAATCTTGCTTATTTCCAGAGCCGTATCGTATCTGGTTGTACCGAAAACTCGCTCTACGGTATAATTTGCTTTAAGCTCATTTTCGATATCCTCAGAGATTGCGAAACTTCCGCCGAGAAGCACAACTTTTGTCGCGCCTAATTTTTCGATTTGTTCCGCAACGCTCGCTTCAAGCTGAGCCTTGCCCGCTGTCAGGAGTATCGGAGCGTTCAGCTTATATGCCAGAAGAACGCCCGCGAGTGCGTCAGCGTAGTTTGTGCCGTTCGCAAGAACTACCGTATCAGCACTCTCCCAGCCTTCATCGGAGATAGCTATTGCTGTGTCGTAACGGGATGTGCCGAAGAGGCGAGTATACGGTGAAACAGTTATTTTCAGCTGTAATTCTACGTCTTCCGTATCAATAGCCCTGACATATACAACCGTTTCTCCATAATTAACCGCTGTAATTACACCATTATCAACCGAAGCGACATCTGGATTCTCCGAAATCCAAACAAGGTCACTGTTTGTAGCATTAATGGGCGAAACCGTCACCGGAACAGTAACACTCTCATTAGGCTTGAAACTTGTCAAGATTAGTGGACACAAAGAAGAGTGAAAAGATCATTAGGAACCAAATAATTGATACCGGAATGAAGCCTTTGTGAATTGTAATAGAGGGGTCTATCCCGAATTTTGTGTAAAGCTGAACTTGTGGTATAAAACAAAAACAAACATTATTCTTTGGGAGGCGGCTCCGTCCGCCTCCCGTAATTACATTTTAAGCGGGAAACGAACCCTTTGTCAAGGGCGGCGGCA
>JAFRVM010000305.1 GCA_017438505.1 Clostridia bacterium
ATGTAACGGAAATCGGTCAGAAAAATCGAGCGTTTGTCTGTGATAAGCACCGCTCCGTCGGTAGCTCCGTAGCCGGTGAAAAATCTTCTGTTTACCTGCGAAAATATAAATACCGCGCTTTTTTCTTCTGATTTTCCGGCGAAAAATCTGTCTGCAAAAATTCTGTCGTATGTCATTTTATTTTTGTGCTCCTTCGTATAGCTTTTTCATAAAGGCGGCGTCGTCGGTTTGAGTGCCCGCCGATTCGCAGATAACTACCGCGTTGCAGCATTCTTTTGCAAGAATGTTTACAAGAATTTCAGGGTCGGGGCCGAATGTACTGTCCTCAAAGGTCAGATGCCGAACCTCGCCGCCCTTGCTGTATTCTATTTTTGAAAAATGGATGTGAAGCTTGTTTGTTCTTTCTTCGCCTATGCCGTTTTTAAGGGTATCAAACACATTCTCAAAATCGGCGGCAGTTTTGAGCGAACCCTGGGTGTAGCTGTTGTAATGACCGAAATCCACGCAGGGGATAAGCCGCTCGTCAAGCGAGCAGAAATCGATTATCTCCTCAAGATGTCCTAGCTGATTTATTTTTCCCATAACCTCGGGGCATACGGTGATATCACCGAGACCGTTCTCGTCAAGAGCTCTTACCGCTGCGGCAAGGGTCTGCTTTGCGAGCGCGGCGGCTTCCTGGCGCTGCATTTTTCCTATTCCGCCGGGGTGAACGACAATACGCTGCGCGCCCATAGCTTTTGCAGCACGCGCGCTTTGCAGGATATAATCAATGCTGTTTATACGCTTTTGTTCTTCTGCCGAGGCAAGGGAGATATAGTACGGGGCGTGTATAGAAAGGGTTATGCCCCTCTGTCTTGCCGCTTCGCCGACAAGGATCGCCTTTTCTTCTCCTATATTTACGCCTCTGCCGCACTGATACTCAAACGCGTCGAGGCTGTTATTCTTTACAAAATCCAAAAACTGGACGGTGGTTTTCACCTTTTCTTCTCTTGCGCGGTCGCATACGCCGGCAGGTCCGAATATTGTTGCCACTTGCAAAACCTTCCTTTTTTTAAAAGAAAAGGCAGGCAATAATAAAAATACTGCCTGCCCTTATGTTCACAAAAATAAAGCCGATAAGAAAAAATTAATACTTACGCTTGCGCGCAGCTTCGGATTTCTTTTTACGGCGTACGGAAGGCTTGTCGTAAGCCTCTCTTTTACGAACTTCCTGAATAACTCCGGCCTTAGCGCACTGTCTTTTGAATCTTCTTAAAGCGCTGTCCAGTGGCTCATTTTCTTTTACTTTTACTTCGGACATTGATTGTTTCCCTCCCCTCCGCCATCGGCAGGGGTAATTACATTTGAATAAATGCTTTAATGATTATACTATATCATAAATCGGGTGTCAAGCGTTTTAATTTTTTTTATAACCAAAAAGCAAAGCGAATTTTTGTGTATTTTTCCGTAAAAAATCAGTCCTAAATGCCGTTTTCGGAGGATTTTTTCAAATTTCCCGCCGGAATCTGAGCCAAAACGACCGCTCCGAGAAGCAGTCCGCAGCCGAGCAGCTCGCGCAGAGTGAGCGTCTCGTTAAGGAATAAAAATCCGCCAAGCACGGCAAAAACCGACTCGAGACTCATTATAAGAGAGGCGAGGGTAGGCGCGGTGTACTTTTGACCGACCGGCTGGAGGGTATAGGCCACGCCGCAGGATAAAAGACCGGCGTAGGCAAGAGGAACGGCGCAGGCGTAAAGCGAGGGCGCTGTCACCTTTTCAAAGGCAAGCATAAGCGGAAGAGAGAATAGTCCGCTCACAAAAAACTCGCCGCAGGCAAGCTTTAAGCAGTCTACTTTATCGGCAAAATGGTCAATGGTAAGTATCTGCACCGCCCAAAAAAGCGAAGCGACAAGAACCAGCAGATCTCCGGTCGAAATTCGCAGCTGCTCGTTTATGCACAAAAAATACAGTCCAACGACCGCAACTGCAATCGCAAGCCAGGTGAGCACGGTGGTTTTTCTTTTGAGAAAAATTCCCAGAAGCGGCACAAGCACAATGTACATAGCGGTGACAAAGCCCGCCTTGCCCGCCGAGGTGTATTTTATACCTATCTGCTGAAGGGTAGAGGCGATAAACAGCAGCGTTCCGCAGCAAAGCGAGGCTTTTAATACGGATTTAAAGCCGCCGGAAACATTTTTTTCGCCCTTTTTTGCCCGGATAATATTAAAAATTATTATAACGGGAACAAGCACCGCCGCCCCGATAAAAAACCTTACGCCGTTGAAGGTTATCGGGCCGACAAAGTCCATGCCCACATCCTGGGCGACAAAGGCAAATCCCCATATAGCCGCCGTAACAGTCAGCATAAGCGGGCCTTTAAAACCTTTTTTCTCTTTCAAGAGTTCATCATCACTTTCAAAATAATTACAGCTTAGTATAATTAAATTTACGTTGCTTGTCAACCGATTGTCTGCATAATTCAAAAACTGAGCGCATACAAATTAGCAGATATTTTGGAGGTGCTTATAATGTTTATCTGGTCTTTTAAGACGTCAAAAAAGGAGATAATACTTCTTATAATAGGTATAATAGCCTTTATCGGGGCAATAATTTTTGCCATTTCCTCGTCAAGCGCTCCCGTAAATGCCGGCGCGATCAACGGAGGAGTGTCGTGCAGGGTCGAGGATTCCGCTCAGAGAGAAAATTTTCTGCGTGCCTTCGGGTGGGAGATAGATAAAAACCCCACAGATGTCAGAGAGATAATCATCCCGATTGACTTTTCTCCGGTTTACGAGAAGTACAATCAGCTTCAAAAACAGCAGGGCTTTGACCTTGAAAACTACAAGGGCAAAAAGGTAAAGCTGTGGACATATCACATTACAAACTATCCCGAAAAGGACAATGTTTACGCAAATATGCTCGTTTTTGAGAACAATGTTATAGGCGGAGACGTGTGTTCCTATGAGCTTGACGGCTTTATGCACGGCTTTAATGCCGAGAGCGGGGATAAGTTTACAATTTCCGCCAGGGATGTCTTTTCGCTGATTTATCAGCAGTAATCAGGTTGTCTGCCGCTTATTTATTCTGTTCCAGTTGTAAAAGCCATAAATATCGTTGGCGAGAAACATTACAAAGCAAAAAATCATGGGCAGGTAGGCTATATCGTTTACAGAG
>JAFRVM010000306.1 GCA_017438505.1 Clostridia bacterium
CGGAAATAAGTAAAAATAGTTATATATGAATGTTTCGTATAAATGGCTGAAAGATTATGTTGACTTCGACCTCTCGCCAGAGGAGGTGGCTGCCGCGCTGACGTCGGGCGGACTGGAAGTCGACAGTTTAGAAGAAGTACATTTATGCCTTATACCCTTTGCGGGTGTTATCCTTGGTTATGTATTCAAGCTTATTGCCGTGGCGGTGGTGCTTGTTTACGTTGTAATAGGTATTGTCCATGTCGCTTTTTCCGTTATGAGACCGCTCCCCTACTTCGGAGATGTAAAAATTTTTAAATAATACTTTACTTTTTAAGTCTTGTTGTATTATTATTTGTATAAGATATTAAAATTTTAATATAAGGAGAATATCAACAATGAAATACGGTTATTTTGACAACAAGAACCGCGAATATGTTGTTGACCGTGTAGACGTCCCCACCTCGTGGACAAACTACATAGGCGTTAACGATATGTGCGCAGTTCTTAACCAGACCGCAGGCGGCTACAGCTTTTACAAAACTCCCCAGTATCACCGTATAACCCGTTTCCGTCCCAACGGAGTTCCCATTGACCGTCCGGGTCACTGGGTATACATTCGCGACGACGAGACAGGCGATTACTGGTCGATCTCCTGGCAGCCGGTAGGCAAGCCCCTTGACCAGGCTAAGTATGAGTGCCGTCACGGTCTTTCCTATTCCATTTACTCCTGTAATTACAGCGGTATCGCGGCTTCTCAGAAGGTCTTTATCCCCATGGAAGACCCCACCGAGCTCTGGGACGTATTTGTAAGAAACGAATCGGACAAACCCCGCAAGCTCTCTGTTTACTCCTACATCGAGTGGTCCTATCATCACATTGATATGGACAACCAGAACTTCCAGATGTCCAACTATTGCGCAGGCTCCGACTATAAGGACGGCATTATAGAAGAGGATCTTTTCTATGAAGAGTTCGGCTGGCAGTTCTTTGCTTCCAACTTTGAGCCTGACGGATTTGAGACCATCCGCGACAAGTTTATCGGTCTTTATCACACCGAAACAAACCCCGTAGGAGTTGAGACCGGCGTTCTCGGCGGTGGTACCGAGCTTACCGGCAACCACTGCGCGGTTCTTCAGAAGAAGATCACACTTGCTCCCGGTCAGGAAGACCGCATCATCTTTATGATAGGCGAAGGCAAGGCCTCCACCGAAGGCAAGAGGATCAAGGCTAAATATTCCGACCTTGCCACAGTTGACCGCACATTTGCCGACCTTTGCGCATTCTGGGACGACAAGTGCTCTCAGCTCCAGATCAAAACTCCCAACGCCGATATGGATACCTCCCTTAACATCTGGAACCTTTACCAGTCCGAGGTAAACATCATGTTCTCCCGTTTTGCTTCCTTTATTGAGGTCGGCGGAAGAACGGGTCTCGGCTACCGCGATACATCACAAGACGCAATGTGCGTTCCCCACTCCAACCCCGCAAAGAGCCGCTCCAGACTTGTTGAGCTGCTGCGCGGCGAGACAACAATGGGTTACGGTCTGCACCTCTTCCAGCCCGAATGGTTCGACCCCGATAAGAAAGAGATCAAGCCCTTCAAGAGTCCCACTGTTGTTCCCGAGGTTGACATTAAGGACTTTATCGGCAGAGGTCTTGAGGACGTCTGCTCCGACGACGCCCTCTGGCTTGTAAGCTCCATTGTTGAGTATATCAAGGAAACAGGCGAATTTTCTTTCCTCGATGAGGTCATCACATACGCAGACGGCGGCGAAGGCACCGTTTACGAGCATATGACAAAAATTCTCGACTTCTCTGCCGAGCAGGTCGGCGCGACCGGTATATGCAAGGGTCTTCGCGCAGACTGGAACGACTGTCTCAACCTCGGCGGCGGCGAGAGCGCTATGGTATCCTTCCTGCACTACTGGGCAATCAACAACTTTATTGAGGTTGCCAAGTTTGCCGGCAAGACTGACGATATCGACAAGTATACAGCTATGGCCGCAAAGGTCAAGGCTGCATGCGACGCCGAGCTTTGGGACGGCGAATGGTATATCCGCGGTATCACAAAGAACGGTAAAAAGATCGGTACTCAGCAGGATGCCGAGGGTAAGGTACACATGGAGTCCAACACATGGGCTGTTGTTTCGGGCGTTGCCGATCAGGAACGCGGCGAAAAGGCTATGGATTCCGTTGACAAGTGGCTTTACACCGATTGGGGTCTCATGCTCAATGCTCCCTCCTACACCGTTCCCGATGAGGATATCGGATTTGTTACCCGCGTTTACTGCGGCGTAAAAGAGAACGGCGCTATCTTCTCTCATCCCAACCCCTGGGCATGGGTTGCCGAAGCTAAGCTCGGACGCGGCGACAGAGCTATGAAGTTCTACAACTCTCTGCTGCCCACACGTCAGAACGACAAAATAGAAATTCGTGAAGCAGAGCCCTACTCCTACTGCCAGTTCGTAATGGGTAAGGATCACACCGCTCACGGCAGAGCCCGTCATCCCTTTATGACAGGCTCCGGCGGCTGGTCATATTTTGCCGCGACAAGATACATTCTCGGCGTTCGTCCCGACTTTGACGGTCTTATCGTTGACCCCTGCATCCCCCACGACTGGAAAGAGTTTGAGATTGTCCGCAAATGGCGCGGCGCTACCTACAACATCAAGGTTAAAAATCCCGACGGTGTTCAGAAGGGCGTCAAGTCAATCACATACACCACAAAGGACGGAACCTTTACGGTCGAAGGCAATAAGATCCCCACTCTCGACAGCGGCGTAGTTGCCGACGTTGAGGTAATAATGGGCTAAAAGCTATAATTATAAGAGGCGCAGAAATTGTTTTGCGCCTCTTTTTTTAATTTTTTTAAAAAATAGTGCCATTTACCGCGTAAAACAGCTTGAAATGCTGATAAAAAATGGTATAATTTAGAGTAGCAGATTTTTTATTGATTTATGATTAATAGTGTTTAAAGGAGTAGGTATAACAATGATTGAATTTGGAACCGGCGGCTGGAGAGCAATTATCGGCGACGACTTTACAAAACAGAACGTACAGCTTTTGGCTCAGGCAATGTGCTGCAAAATGAAGGACGAGGGCGTTGAAAACAACGGCTTTGTTATCGGTTATGACAGACGTTTTCTTTCCGATATCGCCTCCAAGTGGACAGCGGAGGTTTTCGCGGCTAACGGCATTAAGTGCTCGGTTATCGACCGCGAGGCACCCACTCCCCTTATTATGTTCTGCGTAAAAAATCACGGCAACTCCTACGGCATGGCAGTTACCGCAAGCCACAACCCCGCAATTTACAACGGTATTAAAATATTTATCGAGGGCGGACGTGACGCCGACGAGGTAATAACCGACAATATCGAGGAGTACATAAGCAAGCTTTCGTCCGATGACGTAAAGGTTATGGCCTTTGAGGACGGTTTAAAAGCAGGTCTTATCGAGATAATCAATCCCCTTAACGAATATATTGATTCCATTATCGACGCTATTGATATGGACGCGATTAAAAAGGCAAGCTTAAAGGTTGTTCTTGACCCCATGTTCGGCGTTTCCAAGACCTCCCTTCAGACAATTCTTATGACCGCCCGCTGCGACGTTGACGTTATCCATGAGCGTCACGACGCTCTCTTCGGCGGAAGACTTCCCGCTCCCAACACCAAGACCCTCAACTCCCTTACAAACTATGTTATCGAGCATAACTGCGATATCGGTATTGCCACCGACGGCGATGCCGACCGTCTGGGTGTTATCGACGACAAGGGTCGTTTCCTCCACCCCAACGAGATACTTGTCCTTCTTTACTACTATCTGCTCAAGTACAAGGGCTGGAAGGGCTGCGCGGTAAGAAACATCGCGACCACACACCTTCTTGACGCGGTAGCAAAGGACGCAGGCGAGCAGTGCTACGAGGTTCCCGTTGGATTTAAGCACATCTCCGGCATGATGGAAAAGACCGACGCCATAATCGGCGGCGAAAGTTCCGG
Organism: Clostridia bacterium; assembly: GCA_017438505.1. GTDB lineage: Bacteria > Bacillota > Clostridia > Oscillospirales > Acutalibacteraceae > RGIG2835. The sequence continues at coordinate 3,981 of JAFRVM010000306.1, forward strand.
CGGTCTTACCGTTCGCGGTCACATCAAGGGTAAGGACGGCATCTACGCCGCTTCCCTGCTTATCGAAATGATGGCTGTTACCGGCAGAAGCCTTTCCGAAATCTACAAGGAGATTACCGATAAGTTCGGCGAGGTTTATATGTCCGAGTACGATACCAGGTTCTCTCAGGAGCGTAAGGTTGAAATAAACAAGACCCTTATGCAGGACAAAAAGCTGCCCGAGTTCCCCTACGAGGTCGAAAAGGTATCCTACATGGACGGCTGCAAGGTTTACTTCAAAAACGGCGGCTGGATCATCGCCCGTTTTTCCGGTACAGAGCCCCTTATCAGAATTTTCTGCGAGATGTCCACTCAGAAGGAAGCCGACGAGGTCTGCGCAATTATGACAAACTTCCTCGGTCTGTAATTTAAGTTATTTTAAGGCTGCGAATTTTTCGCGGCCTTAATCTTTCAAAGGAGGTAAAAATATGACAAGAAAAAAGGTAATTATTATCATTGTAACAGTGCTTGCATTATTGGCTGTATCATTTGCAGGCGTTTATTGCTGGCAGAGCTTTGTTAAAAAGTCATTTGATTTTACCAACGCCGACAGCGTCAGTATATGTGATATTGACGGAGGTCATCTGACAGAATTAAAAGATACTGACAAGGCTTTTGCGGAAAAGTTCTGCTCCGCAAAGAATGCTGTCATCGACAAATTTGAATTGCCGGCGTGTTTTTTTGACACGGTAAAAATCACAATCGTTAAAAACGGTAAAACATATTTTATCTATCCCTCATCGGATGAATGTAACAATTTGAAAATTGATTTTAACGGAAAGACATATTACGGCAGTATGGCGGAAAGTATGGATACATTTAAGGAACTGCTGGACAGAAACAGTATTCCGTGGTACTGGGATTAAATGAAATATTCAGACAGGCAGGCTGCGAGAAATTCGCAGCCTTTTCTTTTTTATTCCGTAAAAACTAACCTTTTACTGCTCTTATTTAAAAATGTTGATTTTCCCCCGCAAACGTGGTAAAATTAATATATATTATGTTAAAAAGGAGCGAACAAATGTGAAAAGACGTCCAAAAGAGTGTTATTACCTTGATATAGCCGAAACCGTACTTGAGCGCGGCACCTGCCTGCGCAGAAATTACGGCGCAATAATAGTTAAAAATGATGAAATAATATCTACCGGATACAATGGCGCGCCCAGGGGCAGAAAAAACTGCATTGACCTCGGCATATGCACCCGCGAGCAGAAAAATGTCCCGCAGGGCGAAAGATATGAGCTTTGCCGCTCGGTACATGCCGAAGCAAACGCCATTATTTCCGCACGCCGCAGCGATATGATAGGCAGCACCCTCTACCTTACCGGCAGAGACGCTCAGACCGGCGAGATTTTAAATGTGGCCGAGCCCTGCTCAATGTGCAAACGCCTTATTATCAACGCCGGCATTGCCCTTGTTGTCTCCCGCGTGGACGAGAACAACTATAAAATCTGGCGTGTCAGCGACTGGGTGGATAACGACGATACAATTGAGAGTGCCGAGTAAAATTTGACAACGCGCGTCATTTATGATATTATTGATACTCAGGTTTTTTGAAGGGAGTTTTTTAAATAATGTCCAATCAATCGGACACGGTACCGTTATTTAAGCATAACATAAAAGGAGGCTATGTACTGTGATAGTAAAGCTTTTGGTACTTGCCCTCCTTATTCTGATAAATGCGTTTTTTGCCATGAGCGAAATTGCCATAATCTCGCTCAACGACAACAAAATAAAAAAGCTTGCCGAGGACGGGCACAAACGCGCGGCTAAAATCGTCAAGCTCACAAAGGATTCCAGCGGATTTTTAGCCACCATTCAGGTCGGCGTTACTCTTGCAGGATTTCTGTCTTCCGCGTCGGCCGCGCAGAGCTTCACGCACCTGCTCTCCGGCTCGCTGCAAAAGCTGTTTACCACCGCAAGTCCGAGTCTGGTAAATACTATCTCCACGGTTTTGATAACCGTTGTACTTTCCTACTTCAGCCTTGTTTTCGGCGAGCTTGTGCCTAAAAAAATCGCCATGCAAAAGCCCGAGCAGATATCCTTTGCCATAGTCGGATTTTTGCTGTTTGTGCGCAAGATATTCGCCCCCTTTGTAAAGCTGCTCTCCTTTTCCACAAACCTTGTGGTCAAGCTTTTCGGCATCAATCCCGAAAGCTTTGAGCGAACCGTCACCGAGGAAGAAATCCTTATGATGGTCGACGTGGGCGGGGAGAAAGGCGTTATAGAAAAGGCCGAAAAAGAGATGATCGAAAACATCTTTGAGTTCGGAGACACCACCGCAAGCGAGATTATGACCCACCGCACCGAGATGCAGGCAATCGAAAATACCGCATCGATAAGCGAGCTTGTTGAGCTCTCCATTGAGGAGGGCTACTCACGAATTCCCGTTTTTGAGGAAGACCTTGACACCATTTTGGGCATAATTTACGTTAAAGACCTGCTGGGCTACGTTGTGACGGATCTGCCCTCAAATTTGCAGATAACGGACTTTATGCGTCCCGCTTATTTTGTGCCCGAATGCAAAAAGCTGGGCGAGCTTTTTAAAGAGATGGGCGAACAGAAAATCAGCCTTGCAATTGTTGTTGACGAGTACGGCGGAACCTCCGGACTTGTTACAATGGAGGATATTCTTGAGTCGATTGTCGGAAACATTCAGGACGAATTTGACAACGAAGAGGACGAGATATCCATGGTAAGCGACAACTGCTTTACCGTTGACGGCACCACAAGCGTGGACGAGGTAAGCGACCTTATAGGCACCGAGCTGCCCGAGGGAGATTATGATACCATCGCAGGATATATCGTCAGCGTGCTGGGCAGGATTCCCTCGCAGGACGAGCACCCCTCGATAAGCTTCCAGAACATCACCTTTACGGTCGAGATTGTGGAGGAGCGCAGAATTGCAAAAGTTCTCATCGTACGCAACCCAATAGACGACAAACCGACCTTTGAAGTTGAATAATAGCCCAAAGGGACTGAAAG
>JAFRVM010000307.1 GCA_017438505.1 Clostridia bacterium
AGCGCGGATAAAACCAAAGCCATAATCTTTATTTTCATATCGATATAAAAAAACCTCTCACAGATACAAAAGTCAAATTATAGATATTATAACATCGTCAAATCAAAATGTCACACAAAATACGGTATTTTTTATAATTTTTTAAAAAATTATCTGTTCAGGCTAAATTCGGAGCAAAAGCAGTCTAAAAAATGCACATATAAATTAAATCTTTTTACTCATTTTTGTATACAGTAAGAAACATACAAAAATCCGTTCTTTTTTCTTGACATAAGCCGAATATTTATGAGAAAATAGTAATGTACGGATTTTACCATTTTAATTGAGAGGACAGTAGATTAATGGAAAAGAAAGAGTTAATGTACGAAGGCAAAGCAAAAAAGGTTTACGCAACAGACGACGAGCAGCTTTGCATAGTCGCCTACAAGGATGACGCAACGGCGTTCAACGGCGAAAAAAAGGGTACTATATCCGGCAAGGGTGTAGTTAACAACCGTATGTCCAACCTGCTCTTTAAGCTCCTTGAGCAAAAGGGCGTTCCCACACACCTTGTTGAGGAATTAAATGACCGCGACACACTTGTCAAGCGTGTTTCCATCGTTCCTCTTGAGGTTATCATCAGAAATATTGCAGCCGGCAGCTTCTCCAAGCGTTTCGGCGTTCCCGAGGGCAAGGTGCTGAACAACCCCACCCTCGAATTCTGCCTCAAGGACGACGCTTTGGGCGATCCTATGATAAACGACAGCCAGATTCTCGCTATCGGTGCGGCAACACGCTCCGAGCTTGATAAGATTTCTGAAATGGCATTCAAGGTAAACGAAGTATTAAAGGAGTTCTTCCTTGAGATAAACATCGAGCTTGTTGACTTTAAAATCGAGTTCGGCAGATTTAATGGTGAAATTCTGCTTGCCGACGAGATAAGTCCCGACACCTGCCGTCTATGGGACGCTACAACACACGAAAAGCTCGACAAGGACCGCTTCCGCAGAGATATGGGCGGTGTTGAAGAGGCATATGCCGAGGTATTCAAATGAATAGGACTTAAATAATTTTACGGTTTGAGTGCAGTGGCGACGCTGCACTCAAATCCATGTTTATACGGAGGTTTTTATGGAAAGAAACAGCTTTGAGAGTCCCCTTTCTTCCCGCTACGCAAGCAAGGAAATGCTCTATCTCTTCTCCCCCGATATGAAGTTTACCACATGGCGCAGGCTGTGGGTAGCTCTTGCCGAGAGCGAGAAAGAGCTCGGTCTTGACATCACTCAGGAACAGATCGACGAGCTTAAAGCTCATATCGAAGATATAAACTACGAGGTTGCCGAGCAGCGAGAAAAGCTTGTGCGCCATGACGTTATGAGCCATGTTTACGCTTACGGTCAGCAGTGCCCCAATGCAGCCGGAATTATCCACCTCGGCGCGACAAGCTGCTATGTCGGCGACAACACCGACCTCATAATCATGTACAAGGCTATGGAGATAATCCGCAATAAGGTGGCAAACGTAATAAGCGTTCTTGCCGATTTTGCGGAAAAATACAAAAATCAGCCGACACTTGCATTTACACATTTTCAGCCCGCTCAGCCCACAACGGTAGGCAAGCGCGCAACACTGTGGATCAACGAGTTTCTGCTCGACCTCGAGGACATCGAATACCGCCTTTCCCGCCGCCGTCTTTTAGGCTGCAAGGGCACTACCGGCACTCAGGCATCGTTTTTGGAGCTGTTTGACGGAGACCACGAAAAGTGCCGTCTCCTGGATAAAAAGATAGCCGAAAAAATGGGCTTTGACGAGTGCTTTGCGGTATCCGGTCAGACATACAGCCGCAAGGTTGATTTCCAGATGCTCACCATTCTTTCGGGCATTGCTCAGTCGGCGCACAAGTTTTCAAACGACGTTCGCCTGCTGGCTCACCTTAAAGAGGTCGAAGAGCCCTTTGAGAAAAATCAGATAGGCTCGTCGGCTATGGCATACAAGCGCAACCCCATGCGCAGCGAGCGTATAGCGTCACTCTCCCGCTATATAATCACCGATACCCTAAACGCCGCTATTACAACCGCTACCCAGTGGTTTGAGCGCACCCTTGACGATTCGGCAAACAAGAGAATTTCCGTTGCCGAGGGCTTTCTTGCCTGCGACGCGGTGCTCACCCTCTGCATCAATGTGGCGAACGGTCTTGTCGTTTATCCCAAGGTTATCGAGCAGCGTCTTATGGGCGAGCTTCCCTTTATGGCAACCGAGAATATTATGATGGACGCCGTAAAGCGCGGCGGAAACCGTCAGGAGCTTCATGAGAGGATCCGCGTTCACTCCATGGAGGCAGGCAAACAGGTCAAGCTTGAGGGCAAGCCCAACGATCTGCTTGAGCGCATAGCCGCCGACCCGGCATTCGGAGTAACGCTTGAAGAATTAAATTCCATTCTTGAGCCCTCCCTTTATGTCGGAAGAGCGCCCCGCCAGACTGAGGATTTCCTCGCCGAACAGGTAGCGCCCGTGCTCAAAAAGTACGAAAGCGTGCTCGGCATCAAGGCGGAAGTAAACGTATAAATTAAAATTCAAATATATTTTTAAGGAGCGAAATACACCATGGTTAATGCAGTTGTAGGAGCAAACTGGGGTGACGAAGGCAAGGGCAAGGTTACCGACCTTCTTGCCGACCAGTCCGATGTTGTAATCCGTTTTCAGGGCGGCAGCAACGCGGGTCACACCATTATAAACAATTACGGAAGATTTGCACTTCACCAGCTTCCCTCCGGCGTATTCCACAGCCATATCACAAATATCATAGGCAACGGCGTTGCGCTTAACGTCGACAATCTCGCAAACGAGTATAACGAGCTTGTCGAAAGAGGCGTTCCCGCCCCCAAGCTGCTGGTTTCCGAGAGAACTCAGATAGTTATGCCCTATCACATTCTTTTTGACTGCTACGAGGAAGAGAGACTGGGCAAAAACTCCTTCGGTTCGACAAAATCCGGCATTGCGCCCTTCTATTCCGATAAGTACGCGAAAATAGGTTTCCAGGTAAGCGAGCTGCTCGGCGATCTCGATGAGCTGCGCGCAAAGGTCGCACGCGTTCTTGAAGTAAAGAACGCAACCCTGCGCACCCTTTACAACAAACCCGAGCTTACTGTTGACGAAATTATGGAAACCCTTTTAAAGTGGCGTGAGATCGTTAAGCCCTATGCCGCAGATACATTTGAGTTTATCCACGAAGCCTTAAAGCAGAATAAAAAAATACTTCTTGAAGGTCAGCTCGGCTCTCTGCGCGACCCCGATCTGGGAATTTACCCCATGGTAACCTCCTCCTCTACCCTTGCCGGCTACGGCACGGTAGGCGCGGGCGTTCCCGCAGGCTCTATTGAGAAAATTTACACCGTAACAAAGGCATACTCCAGCGCCGTTGGCGCCGGCGCATTTGTAAGTGAGTTTTTCGGCGACGAGGCCGAGGAACTGAGAAAACGCGGCGGAGACAAGGGCGAATACGGCGCGACAACAGGCCGTCCCCGCAGAATGGGCTGGTTTGACTGCGTTGCCACCCGCTACGGCTGTATGGCTCAGGGCACAACCGACGTTGTTCTTACCTGCCTTGACGTTCTCTCCTACCTTGACGAGATCCCTGTATGCGTAGGATATGAGATCGACGGCGAGGTTACTACCAAGTTCCCCGTAACCGCAAAGCTCAATAAGGCAAAACCCGTACTTGAAAAGCTCCCCGGCTGGAAGTGCGATATAAAGGGAATTAAGACATACAACGAGCTTCCCGAAAACGCAAGAAAGTATGTTGAATTTATCGAGAGCAAAATCGACCACCCCATCACAATGGTTTCCAACGGTCCCTCAAGAGATTCGATAATTTACAGATAATAATTTTCAAAAATATATTTGGAGGTAATTTTTATGCAAATGGAAAAGCGTCCCGAAAATATGCAGAGAATAAACACACCCGAGCTTGCATCCGCTTTTATTGACGAGCAGATCGAAGCCCTTCGCAAACAGGTAGGCGACGGCAAGGTACTGCTTGCTCTCTCCGGCGGCGTTGATTCATCGGTTGTTGCCGCACTTCTTATCAAAGCCATCGGCAAGCGCCTTGTATGCGTACACGTAAACCACGGTCTCTTACGCAAGGGCGAGCCTGAAGAAGTTATCAAGGTTTTTCGCGATCAGATGGACGCAAACCTTGTTTATATCGAC
>JAFRVM010000308.1 GCA_017438505.1 Clostridia bacterium
AATACCGGCATTTTCATAATCTGCGTACTGCATAAACTGATGAATGGCAGTACCCTTTTCGGATGCCGTCATTTTCTCTGAGTAGGTAAAGGCGGGACGTGCAAAGAAATGATGCCTGTTTGCGTCCTTTTCTTTTGTGAGCTGTGAAGCGGTTACCTTTGATGGAATATTAAGCCGTGATGCGTACGGGTAGACAAATGACAATCGATCGGCAATCTGGCTTGTAAGACGGTCTGCCACCCGGATATCCGGTGTGTTTTCCGTTACGGTTTCAGCTATACCCGGCTGTTCGGCGGTTCCGAAGACAGTTTTAATGGCAACGGGACAGTCGAGCGTCCGAATATTCTGAGCACCGGCAATTCTGCGCAGCTCTCCGCTGTCGGGATGGCGCAGAACGCAGGGGATTATCCATTTGGCAAATGATCTTGCGTTTTCGGCGTAATAGGGCGTAATTTCTCCTGCCGAGGAAAATGATGACAGCTTACTTTCACAGTCCTCGTATGAGGCGATCATAATAAGCTTTTCTCGTGCCCTTGTCAGAGCAACATACAGAATCCTCATTTCTTCGGCGATGGATTCCTTCACGGTACACAGTGAAAGCGCCTTTCTGGGAACTGTGTCATAAAGCTGAAGACCGTTTGAACCTCTTATTTTAAGCCCGACACCGTAACCGGAATGTAAAATTATGCTGTCCGTTGTATCTTTCAGATTGAATTCTTTTGTTATACCGGCAATAATACACACAGGGAACTCCAGACCCTTGGAGCCGTGTATGCTCATTATCTTCACATTATCGCTTTGCGACGCCAATGAATCTGCGGCGGCAAGGTCGCCTTTTTCCTGCTGGAGCCGGTCGATAAAACCGATAAAGCCTCCAAGTCCCTTTCGACTGCCGTTCTGTTCATAGCTGCGGGCATAGTCAAGGAGCAGGCGGAGATTTGCAAGACGCAGCGAACCGTTTCTCATTGCCGAAAAAACACTGTATACACCGGTTTGTTCGTAAATCTCATTGATAAGCCTGTCGCAGGATAAAACTGCCGATTTGCGCCGAAATTCGGCAAGGGTCTGCAAAAACTTATATTCATGGCTGTCGGTATCCTGTTCGGCTTTCTTAATAAAAGCGGAGTATAGGGTGCCGCCGCGGCTGCCGATACGCGCTTCGGAGAGCATATCGGGAGTAAAACCGAAAACCGGGGATAAAAGTACAGCGGCAAGCGGGATATCCTGCATGGGATTGTCAATAATTCTCAGCAGAGAGAGCATAAAGGAAATCTCCTTTGTGCCGAAAAAGCCTCCTTTTTTTTCTGCCTTTGCAGGAACACCGCACTGAGCCATGGCCTCTATAAGCGGCATTAAAATATCTTTTGTGCCACGGAGCAAAACGCAGAAATCGCCGAAAACGGCCGGGCGAACAGTACCGTCCTTATCCGTTACGGTAAGTCCGTTTGCCATGCTGTCCTTTATTATCTTTGCAATATAATATCCTTCGGCAACGGTAGTGTCAAGCTGACTGCGCTCAACTATGTGCAGCTCGGTCTGCATATTTGCCGCGGACTCGTATTTTGCGGCAGCCTCGAGCTCATGACCGGAATCGTAATATAGACCGCCGGTTCCCTGCATTATCTGTCGGAAAATAAAGTTTACCGTTTCGGTAACCTCGATTCGGCTTCGGAAGTTTTTGCCCAGAGTAATTTTTGCCGGATAGTTTTCGCCGTTAAAATCGGGCAGATTATTGTACTGTTCAAGGAATATCTCCGGTCTCGCCTGACGGAATCTGTAAATACTTTGTTTTACGTCTCCGACAGTAAATAGATTTTTCTCGTCCTTTGAAAGCGCGCGGAAAATAAGATTTTGTGTTTCGTTTATATCCTGATATTCGTCCACAAGAATTTCACTGTACCGCTTGGAAAAATCGTATGCAAATGCAGTACGGATATAATTTCCGTCTTCGTTTTTTTGCACAAGCAGCTTTACCGTAAGGTGCTCAAGATCATTGTAGTCAAGCAGATTTTTTTCCTGTTTAAGGGCGGTAAAGTTTTTTTCAAACCGTTTTACTGCTTCAAAAAGCACATCAATCATGGGGCGCAGCAGCGATATGTCATTACGGGTTTCATCCTCGTTTGCACACCAGATTTCCAACAGTCCGGAAAGAGTGTCTTTGACATTTTTACGAATGGACGCTACTGCGTTTTTTGTTTCCTGATCGCTGTATTTGTAAAGCTTTCCGAAGGCGGTGAAGATTAATTTGAAGTGCAGATACTGATAAACCGAATCCCACGACTTTTGCTGCAGCAGTTTTTTGAGTTCCTTAATATGTGCAAGATCATCGTATATAGCCGGACCGTATTTCCCGCTGATAACATCTTCTCCGGCCATAAGGTCAAGAGCGGACTGACAGAGCTTTTCGCAATGCTCAAGAGTACGCATTGTGTGATCTGATATTATATCAAACCAGGCGGTTTTTTCAACAGAAATATAGTCTGTGTACATTTTATGTTTTTCCTCCAGCCAATCGTGGGGAAAGGGGCAGGAGCATATAAAATCGAATATATTCAGTATAATTGCGGCAAGCCTTTTGTCGTCTTTTTCGCCGCTTATCTGCTCTGCAAGGCGCAGAAAATCATCCCGGACGCTTTTGTCGGCATACATATCCTCAAGAGTAAGGGTAACAGCATCGCTGCGCAGAATGATCCTTTCGTTTTCGCCTGCGATTCGGAAAGAGGGAGAAATATTAAGACGGTGACAGTTCTGACGAATAAGCTCAGAACAAAAGCTGTCTATTGTGCTTATGTTCGCACTGCCGAGCAGCAGTCGCTGTCGCATAAGAAGGCGGTTATCCGGCTGCTGTTTTAAAAGTGAATTCAGTCTTTTAGAAATACGTTCACGCATTTCGGCCGCTGCCG
>JAFRVM010000309.1 GCA_017438505.1 Clostridia bacterium
CCCGTGCTTTCTGTCACGAGCTTGACCATCTTGACGGTATTCTGTTTACAGATATTGCCGAGAGAATGGTTGATTCCTATGAAGATTTCCAGCCGAGCGAAAGCGAAGAGGAAATTGGGGAAGAGGAATAATCACATAAGGGGTTTTTATTGATGCTTAACGCTGTTTTTATGGGTACGCCCGATTTTGCGGTAAATTCATTAAATGAAGCTAACAAAATCTGTAATATCAAGGGTGTTTTTACCCAGCCCGACAAGCAGAAGGGCAGAGGAAAAAAGCTCTTGCCTCCGCCTGTTAAGGAGGCGGCGCAGGCTTTAGGCATAGAGGTTTTCCAGCCGAATACCTTAAAGGACGGTCAGGCGCTGGAAATACTCAAAAAGCTTGAGCCTGACATAATAATCGTTGTCGCTTACGGAAAAATACTTCCCAAAGAGATTCTTGAATATCCCAAATACGGATGCATTAACGTCCACGCGTCACTTTTGCCCGCATACCGCGGCGCAGCTCCTATTCAGTGGGCAGTTCTGGGTGGCGAAAAAGAGAGCGGAATAACAATAATGCAGATGGATGAGGGTCTCGATACCGGCGATATGCTGTCGGTTGCAAAGCTGCAAATAGGTGAAAACGAAACCGGCGGCAGTCTGCACGACCGCCTTGCGGTGCTCGGGGCGGAGCTTTTATGCAAAACCCTTGCCGAAATCGAAGCTGGCAGCATAAATCCCGTAAAACAACCCGATGAGTTCACCTACGCTCCAATGCTTACAAAAGAGCTCTGTCCGGTTGATTTTACAAAATCGGCAGCCGAGGTGCACAATAAAATAAGAGGTCTTTCTCCTTATCCCGCCGCGATGACAATGTTCGGCGATAAACGGCTCAAACTATTCTCCTCAAGTCTTTACGATAAACAGACAAACGCCAAACCGGGCGAGGTCATCTCGTCCTATCCGCTGATAATTGCCTGCGGCGACGGTAAATGCGTCCGGATAGACGAGCTTCAGCTTGAGGGCGGTAAGAGAATGGATACAAAATCCTTCCTTCTCGGAAGAAAAATCGAAGAGGGAACGGTTTTCGGTTTTTAAATAAAAAAGAGAGGTGTAAAATATGCCTTTTGATTTTTCCTATATTATAGTCGCGGTTGTAATAATGATAGTCGGCGGCATCGCCAGCTATAACGTAAAGAAAAAATATACAAAGTACAGTCAGTACGGCAATTCTTTAAACCTTACAGGTTCTCAGATTGCCAGAAGAATACTTGACGCCAACGGTCTTTATGATATAAGAATCGAGCATGTTGGAGGGGAGCTTTCCGACCACTACGACCCGTCCGCAGGGGGTGTAAGGCTTTCCGAAGGGGTATACGGCTCAAATTCCATCTCGGCAATCGGAATTGCCGCTCACGAGTGCGGTCACGCTATTCAGCACGCAAAGGGATATCTGCCAAATAAAATAAGAACCCGCCTTGTGCCTGTTACAAACATCTGTTCAAGCCTTGCGTGGGTTGTTATTTTGATAGGTCTTGCGCTTCCCGTTCAGTTTTCGTGGGTAGCTACGCTTGGAATTATTATGTACGCTACGGCGGCTGTTTTTTCGCTTGTAACCCTGCCTGTTGAAACCAACGCCAGCGAGCGGGCACTGAATATCATCAGAAATGAGATAGGCTTCGGCAAAGAAGAGACTTCCGCAGTCAAAGAGGTTCTCACCGCAGCGGCGCTTACCTATGTTGCGGCGTTGTTCTCGGCTGTGCTGCAGCTTCTTAGAATTATATTTTTGGTAAACAGGAGAAGATAAAATGGGAACAGGGCGCAGGGCGGCTGTTGAAGCACTTATAAGAATTGAAAAAGACGGCGCTTACTCAAATATTGTTGTGGGCGCGGTTTCAAAACAGTTCTCACTTGACAGTCGGGAGAGCGCATTTGCTTCTGCTCTTGTTTACGGAGTGACCGAAAGACGCATAACGCTTGAGTTTATTTTAGAGCGTTACTCAAAAATAAAGATAAATAAGCTTGATACCGCTGTTAAGTATATTATCTTTACGGCACTGTATCAGCTATTGTATATGGATAAAGTGCCTGACAGTGCGGCTGTAAACGAAGCTGTAAAGCTTTGTACCTTGATGAAATTTGGGAGCGCTTCGGGCTATGTAAACGGTGTTTTGCGCAGCTTTCTGCGCGATAACAAAGAGATAAAATACCCCGACAGCGGCGATTTTTTAAAATATAACAGTGTAAAGTACTCCTGTCCTGTCTGGCTTATTCGCAAATGGAGAGGGCAGTACGGTGAAAAGCAGTGTTTGCAGATTTTAGAATCCTCTCTCGGCAATCCTCCCGTTTATGCACGGGTAAATACTCTTAAAACCGATGCCGAAGGTCTTATAAAGACCCTTAATAACGAAGGCGTTTCGGCAGTAAAATATAAGTATCTTGAAAACTGCCTGATTTTATCAGATACCGGAGATATTGAAAAACTGCAATCCTTTAAAGACGGGTTGTTTCATATTCAGGACGCTGCTTCTCAGCTTTGCTGTATGATGGCGGGAGCAAAACCCGGCGACACCGCCTTGGATGTATGCGCCGCTCCCGGCGGAAAGAGCTTCACAACCGCTCAGTATATGTGTAACGCAGGTAAGCTTTACAGCCATGATTTATTTGAACACAAGTTAAAACTCGTTGATGACGGAGCAAATAGGCTTGGAATAAGCGTTTTAGAGGTTTCGTTGCGCGACGCGGCTGGTTTTGACGGTAATGAAAATGAATCAGCAGACCTTGTTTTGTGCGATGTTCCGTGCTCGGGTTTTGGAATAATCCGCCGCAAGCCGGAAATAAAATATAAGGCAAAAGAAAGCATAAGCGAGCTTACAAAAATCCAGAGCGAAATTCTCAGCGCTTCGGCTCGGCTTGTAAAACCGGGCGGAAAGCTGATGTTTTCCACTTGCACTCTTGACAGGGATGAAAACGGTACGGTTAAAAGATTTTTGGAAGCTCATCCCGAATTTGCTCCCGTGCCGCTTGAACTTCCGCAGAATATAGAACATCAAATAAGGGAAGAGAATTATGAGCTTACTCTTTTTCCGGGAGTTTACGGCACCGACGGATTTTATTTTGCACTTATCACACGTTTAAAATAACAGGAAATGAGCGATTATTTTAATGATACCGGAAACTAAAAAAGATATCAGGTCAATGCTCCCTGAAGAAATATCCGAAGAGCTCATATCTGCGGGTTTTCCCGCGTTTAGAGCAAAGCAGGTTTTTGGCTGGCTTTCAAAGGGGGTAACCTCTTTTGATCAGATGACAAACATTCCAAAGGATTTAAGGGAATATTTGTTACAAAAGTATTACATATTCGGCGCTGACATTGAAAATAGACAAATTTCGGAGTATGATAGTACTGTTAAATATCTTTTCAGACTGTTTGACGGCAGATTTGTTGAATCGGTGCTTATGAAATACAAGTACGGCTACTCGATTTGTATTTCAACCCAGGTCGGATGCCGTATGAACTGCGCCTTCTGCGCAACAGGCAAGGGCGGTTTTGAAAGAAACCTTTATCCTTCGGAAATGCTCGCGCAGATTATGACAGCGCAGGCCGACAGGAATATTAGAATTTCCCACGTGGTACTTATGGGAATGGGAGAACCGCTTGATAATTACGACAATGTTCTGCGTTTTTTAAAGCTTGCCGCCTTGGAGCAGGGCTTAAACCTGAGTATGCGGCACATTTCCCTTTCCACCTGCGGGCTGGTGGGCAGAATGGAGCAGCTTATGCAGGAAAAGCTCCAGCTAACCCTCTCGGTTTCCCTCCATGCTCCCACGGACGAGATAAGAGATAAAATTATGCCGGTCAACAAAAGCTACAATGTGGATACCCTGCTAGAATGCTGCAAAAAGTATACTCAGGCAACATCACGCAGAATATCCTTTGAATACATTATGATAAACGGTGTAAACGACAGCCCGCAGTGTGCCGAAATACTTGCTTCAAAGCTTAAGGGTATGCTGTGTCATGTAAATCTTATACCGGCCAATGAGGTAAAAGAGAGCGGTTTTGTAAAAAGCAACCGCGATACCACCGTTAAATTTGCCGATATCCTTTCGGGGAAAGGAATTAACGTCACTATTCGGCGCACGCTGGGCAGTGATATAGATGCTTCGTGCGGCCAGCTTCGCAGCCGCGCAAAGTCGGAAGGCGGGAAATAATGCTTAAAATTTACTGTAAATCTGATATAGGCAAAAGCCGAAGCAGTAACCAGGACGCAATGTTTAAAAAGAAGCTGTCCGACGGCTCCTATCTTGCCGTTGTGTGTGACGGCATGGGCGGCGCCAACGGCGGAAACATTGCAAGCGATATAGCGTCCAGGATAATCGGCATGCTTATATGTGAAAGATATAAAAGCGATATGAGCGAAAATGAGCTGGGAACACTGATGTCCGATGCTATTGCTGATGCAAGTCTTGCTGTTTATTCTCATTCCTTAGCTCATCCGGAACTGTTTGGTATGGGAACGACTGCAGTTGTTGCCATTATTAAAAAGGATGGTAACGCTTATATCTCCCACGTTGGAGACAGCAGAGCATATATTTTAAAAGATAACGACGCCGAGCTTATAACCCATGACCATTCGGTTGTGCAGAATCTGATAGATAACGGCAGGCTGACAGAAGAAGATGCAAAAAACGATCCGCGCAGAAGTATAATAACCCGTGCGGTGGGGGTCAGCGATAATGTTGAAGCCGATTTTTGCGTATGCAAGCTCGAATACGGCGATATTCTTCTAATGTGCAGCGACGGACTTTCAAACTATTATGATATAAAAGAAAACGCAGAGGTAATTTTAAACTTCGATGAAGAAAACAGAGCGCAAATGCTTATAGATAAAGCCAACGAAAACGGCGGCGGCGACAACATAACAGTTATGATGGTCTGCCGCATAGAAGAAGACTAAAGAGGTGTTCTGATTGGAAAAATATGTAGGACAAAGAATTGACGGACGCTATAATGTTTACGAGGTTATCGGCGTCGGTGGCATGGCCGTAGTTTACAAGGCTTACGATACCCTTAATCAAACCACAGTTGCTATCAAGGTTTTAAAGGACGAATATCTTAACAACGAGGAATTCTGCAGACGTTTCCGCAACGAATCCAAAGCGGTAGCCATGCTTAATCATCCCAACATTGTCAAGGTATACGATGTAAACCTTTCGCAGAATATTCAGTATATCGTTATGGAATATATCAACGGTATCACACTTAAAGAGTACATCGAGCAGCAGCGGGAAATAAGGTGGAAGGAAGCTGTTCATTTTACCGTCCAGATTCTGCGTGCTCTGCAGCACGCCCATATCTAGGGTATTATCCACCGCTACATATATCCTCAGAACATTATGCTGCTTGAGGTCGGAACTATTAAGGTTACAGACTTCGGCATTGCCCGCTTTCTCGGAAGCGAGACGAGATCAATTACAGATAAAG
>JAFRVM010000310.1 GCA_017438505.1 Clostridia bacterium
CCATGAGCAGCTTGACCTCGTCGGGCGAGGCTTTATAAAGAATACTTACAATAATCGTGTTTATGCACACCGATTTACCCGAGCCGGTAGAGCCGGCAATGAGCAAGTGGGGCATTTTGGATATATCGGCAAAGGCGGGCTGACCGCCGATATCTCTGCCGAGTGCAACCGTGGTCTTGGATTTTGCCACGGTAAATTCGTTGGTGTCGATAATTTCGCGCAGGGGCACAACATCTACACCCTTGTTGGGTATCTCGATGCCCACCGCGGGTTTGCCGGGAATGGGAGCTTCAATACGAATGCTCTTTGCCGCGAGGTTAAGCGCGATATCGTCGGAAAGACCCGTTATGCGGGAGATTTTAACGCCCGCCATGGGTTTGAGCTCATAGCGTGTGACGGCGGGACCCTTGCTGATATTGATAATTTCGGTGGCAACGCCGAAGCTCTTTAAGGTTTCGACAAGTTTTGCGCCGTTTTCCTCAATTTCGGCAGTTATTCCGTTTGAAACACCGCCTTTTGGCTCATTGAGCAGACTGATGGGCGGAAAACGGTAAAAGTCGGCGTTTTCCTCATGCATAACGTCCTCGGGAGGCACAAGCTCATCCTCGGCTATCGGCTCTATGGTGGAAATGTTGTCCTCGTCATTCTCGTCGGGCGCAATCTCAATCTCCGCCATGGGTTCAAAGAGTGAAAGGCGTGAAAAGCCTTTATTCTGCTGTTTTACGGTATGATAATCGTCCTCAAAACCTAGAGCCTCTTTAAGACGCATATATGCCGCGTCGCCGCGCATTCTGTCATTTTCTACGGGAGGAGGTACATCCTCATCGTCGTCCTCATAGTCCTCGTCATCATCGGCTATCTCATCCAGCATCTGCGCAAATCCGCTGTCGGCGGCAGGCTTTACAGGCATGGGAGCTTCCGGCACATTGTTCAAATCGACAAATTTGCGTTTGCTGCGCTCGGCCTCTTTTTCGGCCTTCTGCGCGGCCTGCTCAGCCTTCTGTGCGGCTTCTTCCTCAGCGCGTATGCGTTCCTTTTCTTCCTCTTCCCTGCGCGCGGCTTCAAGAGCTATTCTCTGCTCCTTGCGCTTTGCCGATTTTATCTTATAATCGGCAATCCACTTTTTTGTATTTTCGAAAAGGATACCCAGATGCTCTTTAAGCCAGTTTACGGCGTTGTATACAAAGTCGGTCTTTGCCCTTGTCGCGAGCATTATATAAACTATAATAGACAAAACGGTAATGACCTTCGCGCCGGAAAGGCCGAAGAGCTTGCCGAGAAACGCGCCGGTGACAGCGCCGTTAAGGCCTATGCCGTTGCCTCTGCCGGCCTCTTCATAGCAGGCGGAAAGAATTTCGCCGTATTTATTTTCCGCGCCCTTGAAGTGGTAATCCTTGCCCTCAAAAAAGACGTAGATAAACATGGCCGCAAAAAGCAGCGCCACGGCAAGCTTTACGCACCGTGCGCCGAATGCCGGGCCTTTTCGTCCCGCAGCCATTCCCGAGGCGATGTATACCAGAAATATCGCCCATACTATCGAAAGCGAGCCGAAGACTCCCAGCACAAAGCAGTGCATGCTGAACCACAGGCTGTCGCCCTCTATAAGGGTCACAAAAAACAGGAAAACCGACAGCGCAAACAGCACAATCATTGCCGCGCTGTTTCCGGGTTCAATGGGGACCTTTGCCCGGGTGTTTTTTGAGTTTTTGGATGTGTTTGAATTTTTCCCGGCGGAAGTATTTTTTCTGGCCGCCGTTTGGGGTGCGGAACGGCGTCCGCCGGAGGTTCTTTTATTTTTGTTTGTCTGGTTTGCCATTTATTTTTGCTTCACTCCACAGAAAAATTAAAACTAAATGCAGGTCGGTTAAAAAGAGAGTACCTTGCCGGAGATATGCTCATATATACCAATGCCGATAACTGCGGCGCTTAAAATAATGCAGTACCAGCCGAAGTAATTAAGCTTGTTGTTGTTTACAACCCACTTTAAAAGCTTTATCGCTATAATGCCGACAACCGCAGAAACGACTATGCCGAAAACAGCTTCGACAACGCCGAAGTTTACTCCCTGCTCCATAGCGTCGCCGAACTCCAGGATGTTCGCGCCGAGGATGGCGGGAATGCCCATAATAAAGGAGAAGGCAAGGGCGGTATTCTTTTCGAGACCGCAGAGCATACCCGTTGTGGTGGTAGAGCCGGAGCGGGAAATTCCGGGCATTGCGGCAAGAGCCTGCGCCGAACCCATTACAAGGGCGTCCTTTACGCCTACTCTTGTGCGGCGCTCGATGCCGTCGGCCGCTCTCTTTTTGTCAATAGCGGTGGCGACTATAAGAATAATGCCGGTAATAAGGAAGCATATACCCTCGATAATTATATCCTTATCCTCGGAGACCTTTGCTATAAGATCCTTGGCCTTCATTCCTCCGCCGACGGGAATCATCAGCAAAAAGGTAGGAATTATCGAAAGAATGACCATAAGAGCCATAAGCTGCTTTGTGTTTATTGTTTTAAAGCTGAATTTGCCCTTGAAGATATCGCCTATCATCTTGCAGAACTCAACAATAAGCTCGCCGATAAGCTTACGGTATGCGATAAATACCGCGATAAGGGTGCCGAGGTGCAAAAGCAGGGAGAACATCATGGAGTTTTCCTCTCCTCCGCCTAAAAAGTGCTGTACGATTGAGAGGTGACCGCTGCTGGAAACCGGCAGAAACTCGGTTGCTCCCTGAACAAAGCCCTGAATAATTGAATCCCAAATCGACATTATGTATATCTCCTTTTTAAATTATTTTTATCTTTGCGGGGCGGACTTTCGTCCGCCCGTTTTTTACTTATTTTGCTCAATCTGAGCGTAAAGACAGCCTAGCGCGTCACCCAGCGAGCCCAAATTATCAATGAGCCCCTCGGAGACCGCCGCCTCTCCGTCCAGCACCGAGCCTACGTCCATGACAAGCTCGCCCGTTTTAAAGCAAAGCTCTCGGAACCTCTCGGCGCTCATGCCGGAATTGTCGGTGACAAACCTTATTATGCGCTCCTGCATACGTTCAAAATAGGAGAGGGTCTGCGGCACGCCCAGTACAAGCCCGCTCATGCGCACGGGATGAATTGTCATCGTGGCGCTCGGTACAATAAAGGATTTTTTAGCCGATACCGCAAGCGGCACGCCAATAGAATGCCCGCCGCCGAGCACAAGCGATACGGTAGGTTTTTTCATCCCCGCCACAAGCTCGGCAATGGCCAGTCCCGCTTCGATATCCCCGCCCACCGTGTTGAGCATCAAAAGAAGTCCCTCTATCTCCGGATCCTCCTCAATGGAAGCGAGCCGCGGCAGAACGTGCTCGTATTTGGTGGTCTTTGTCTCGGGCGAAAGGCAGTAGTGACCCTCTATCTGCCCCACTATTGTCATGCAGTGAACGCAGTGCTTTCCGTGGGTGGTTATGCTGCCGTAGTCCTCTATGCCGTCCGATTTTTCCTTTTCGCAGATGTCCTCTTTGTCATTGTTTTCCAAATTATCCACACCTCCGAAATATAGTTTACTTCCAAAGGCGTAAGATAATTCATTTTATATTGTAACACAGTCATAAAAAAACTGCAATCTTTTTTATATACCTATATTATGTTTTTAGACCGGGGCGGCAGGCCATGGCAAAATACCCCCGCGCGGCATACTATATGAACGGATAATAAAATCCAATAATCCAAAGGAGAGAAAAGTTTGAACGGTTATATAAACAACTGCGCCCGCCGTCAGAACTGCACCTCTGTCGGCAGTCAGCAGATTCCAAACCCCTTCGAGCCCGAAAGACACGCCGAGCGGCGCGACGTTCCGGTAATGTCGTACATCGTCTTTCAGCCCGAAATCGAGAACGGCGACCTGTATTCGCCCGAGCGCGCGCTGCGCGCCGGCACGCTGTTTAAGACGCTCGACAAACCCTTTGCCGCGGGAGGCTGCGCCGTATGACACCCAATACCTCCCCTCTCGCCCTTAAGGTAGCTCAGCTTCAGTTTGCCGCTCACGAGCTGAGACTATATCTCGACACCCACCCCGGCGACAAAAAGGCCGCCGAGCTTTTTGAAGATTACAACCGGGAGCTCAGAAGGGCAGCCGACGAATACAGAGAGGCCTGCGCCCCTCTGACCGCCTTTGATCCCGACACCGCAGCCGCGTGGGTAAAATCCCCATGGCCGTGGGAAATATGATTTGGAGGGTAAAATAGATGTTTGTATACGAAAAAATGCTGCAATACCCCATTAAAATCAAAAATACCAACCCCAAACTCGCCTCCCTCATCATCAGCCAGTACGGCGGACCCGACGGCGAGCTCGGAGCGTCTCTGCGCTATCTTTCCCAGAGATATTCCATGCCCTATAACGAGGTCAAGGGTATTCTTACCGATATAGGTACCGAAGCACCTGCCTTTGATAAAAAATTATGATTCTGCTCAAACCGTTCGATTTCCGCCTTGCCACTGAGTATTTTTGCCTGCCAATTTTCGGATATCAGCTTTAAATAAAGGTCAACCGTTCCGTCCTTATGCACGTAGATTTTGTCAACGATATTGCGGTAAAACACCTCGTCCCACTGCTCTCCTTTGCTTATTGCGCCGAAAAACTCGGTGATTTTGCCTATCACTTCGGTTTTACCGCCCGGAAAATTACGGTTTGCCTTTTCTTTTGCCAGCTTTTCGGTCAGAGCAGAGTGCTCGGCGCTCAGCTTTTCGCACGCCTTTTTATATTCGGCTCTCTCAATGTCGCCTGAAAGGCACATATCGAGCAGCCTTTCCTGTTTTGCTGTGACCTTCGCTATTTCTTTCTCATAAAATACCGCGCCGTCGTTTTCGGCGCACACCCTCAGCACCTCTTCTGCCGTGCCGAGAACGGACGCAAGTAATTCTTCCCTGTCGTCCGGCACATCGGCAATAATATGCCGCAGGATAAGCTTTATATCTGCGTCGCGCAGACTTGCGGCGTCACACCCCGCCGTATCGCCGTTTTCGAGTGTGTGCAGTCTGCCGTGGCGGTGCCTTGAAAAACAGATCCATTTTTCGTATTTGTTTTGACCGGAGCTTTTCCTTGCCGAATGCACAAAGGTCGCGCCGCACTCGGCGCAGATAATCTTGCCCGAGAGTGCATAGCGATTGGCAAAGCCGTTTTTATCGGCGTGCATATTGCGGCGGCGCTCGAGCTCCCGCTGCGCCGCCTCAAAGCGTTCGCGTGAGATTATAGGCTCGTGATGGTCTCTTATTACAACATAATCCAGTTCTCCCCTGTTTGCCTTCTTTTTATGCGAGAGGTAACTCTTTGTAAAAGTCTTCTGCTGAACAAGGTCACCGCAGTATTTTTCATTTTTCAGCACGCGGAGAACTACCGTATACGACCACTCCTTCATAAACCGCGCGGTCGGTATTCCCGCTTCGCGCAGTTCGTTTGCGATGATGTGGCAGCCCTTGCCCTCGTCAAGATATTTATGGTAAATCAGCCTGACGGTCTGCGCGCCCTCCTCGTTTACCGAAAGCTTCCCGTTTCTTACATCGTAGCCCAGCATATCCCGCCCGAAGACAACACCCTGTTCCATACGTCTGCGCTGACCCCATTTTACACGTTCGGAGGTCTTGCGGCTTTCCTCCTGAGCCAGCGACGCCATCATTGCAAGGCGAAATTCGTGGTCGGGCTGGTCGGTGTCGATGTTGTCGTTTAGAAAAAAAAGACGTATGCCGTACTCGCGCAGCTCGCGGGTATACGCGATGCTGTCGAGAAGATTTCGGGCAAATC
>JAFRVM010000311.1 GCA_017438505.1 Clostridia bacterium
GCGTGATACTATTGTTTCTTCAATCCGGCTCGCTGTGGTGCCGTTGCCGGAATAATCATAGCGAACAGGGGCATTGATGCGCGATTTGACCCATTTTAAAACTGCTTCCATACACCCCAGGGTGGCAAAGCAGCCGAAAATATAGACAAGCGGACTGGCGATAAAAATCAAGCCGAGAAAACCCAGCCAATCGCCGTATTTATCAGCTAAAAACATCGATCCGATACCCGCGGCCAACAGCAGCAGCGCAGGCAGAAAGAGAAGAAACATACACACGACGTAGTTTTTCAGTTTAGGCCATTTCACTTTTCAAACCTCGTTTTAAAATCGTTTTCGGCGCGGATGAGCGCAAGCTCAAAATCCTGCAAATTTTTCTGCTTGACGGTGGAGAGGATAACTCCCGCAAAAAAGGAGACCAGCGACGCCATAACAACATATCCGCAAACTATAAGGGTGGGGAACTTGGGTACCTCTCCGATGCGCAGAAATTCCACGAACACGGGAATGAAGAATACAAGCGCGAGAATAAGCAGCAGCACGGCTATTGCGGTAAAAAAGCCGAAGGGCTTGTTGTTTTTATAAAGTCGGATAATAGTGCGGATAACCTTAAAGCCGTCGGAAAGGGTGTTGAGCTTTGAAGTGCTGCCCGCCGGTCTGTCCTTGTAATCGACCACGACATTTTCAATCTGCAGGTTTTTCTCAACAGCGTGAATGGTCATTTCGGTCTCTATCTCAAATCCTTTTGAAAGCACGGGGAAGGTCTTTACAAAGCGGTACGAAAAGGCGCGGTAACCTGTCATAATATCCTTGATATCGCTTTTAAAAAGTCTGTTTATAGCCGAGCGCACAAGCGAATTGCCGAAATTGTGGAAAGGACGTTTGTTCTCGGTAAAATAGGTGGAGGAGAGCCTGTCGCCTATGACCATATCGGCGTTTTTCTCGCGCACAAGGCGCACCATCTCGGGGGCGGAGGCGGCGGGGTAGGTGTCGTCGCCGTCAACAAGGATATATACGCGCGCGTCGATTTCGCGGAACATCCTGCGAATGACGTTTCCCTTGCCCTGTTTGTATTCGTGACGTACTATGGCTCCCGCTTTTTGCGCTTCGTCTGCCGTTTGGTCGGTGGAATTGTTGTTGTAAACGTAAACCGCCGCGCCGGGCAGAGCCGACTTGAAATCGGTCACCACCTTTTTGATTGTTTTAGCCTCGTTGTAGCAGGGCACAAGCACCGCGACATCGCTGTAATCGTAGGTCATTTACCGCACCTCCCCGTTATCGGTTTTAAAAATTGAATCTATTTTGGCAAAGAGAGCTTCGCGTTTTTTTACAAGAGCGGTGCCGCTCATCTTTTTGTCCCAGGCCTTAAATGCAAGCTGGCGCAGGTAATCGAGCGCGCCGAAAACAATAAAAATTATCGCGACGTCCAGAAATGCCGCGGGCCACATCCAGAATGAGCCGCGCAGTCTGTCGGCTATCGAGAGATCCCACATAAAAAGGCGGGTCATAAGGTTGTCGTGAATAAGGTATACTCCAAAGGTGACAGAGGACAGCCACATGATGAATTTATCGCTTCTTTTCGGCGCTCTTTCAAAGGATAAAAAGTAAAGCATAAGGAAGACGGCAAACATAACCGGGATAAAGCAGTCGTGACCGTACAGATACCACGCCCAAGTGGGTCTGTCTTTGCCAAGTGCCACGCCGAGGTTTTCGGTAACGGCGCGGCTGATAATTCGAAGCAGGACAAAGCCGAGTCCCGCGAGCATATATGTGCGCGGCTTATACTTTTTTATATCAAAGTGCAGCTTTATATATCCCGCAACGATATACATAAACATTGCCCAGACTATGCCGCTGGTGTCGCTTATCTTTAGAATATCGGTGTGGAAAATTATCGGCAGTACCGCAAAGGATAAGAAGCAGACGGCAACAAGAAACTGATACTGCTTTTTTGTAATACTGCGCAGCACCTTGTTGATATAGTGGGAGAAGAGGTACATGGCGATATAGCAGCAAACAAATCCGTACCTGCCGCGCAGTACGGGGAAAAATCCGTCCAGCCAGCTTGTAAAGCTTTTAAAGTTTCCGAAAAAGTCGTTCCACGTCTGTATTCGGTACGATAACTCCTCCGGCGCGATGCCCAGCGCAAGCAAAAGATGTCTGCCGGTGTAGCGGTCAAAAAGTATGCGCAGACCTCCGCTTACAAAAAAGAGCAGAACGCAGTAGAAAAAGGCAGGCCGCCAGATATTGTATACCCTTTTTGACTTAAAATCGGAATCAATTAAAAAATAGCCCGAGATCAGAAAAAAGAGATGTACAGGCACCATAAAGGAAAAAATACCCAGATAAATATAATAATTCGCAGAATTTATGTTCTGCATGGAGGTGCTGTAAATAATGCCGTGCCCCTCGCCGAACCTGTGTCCCGCAACAACCATCAGCATGGCAATAATACGCAGAATCTCCATATTTATGTTTCTTTTTTTAGCCGCCATGTTCTATCATCCCTTAAAGAAAAAGCAAAATTATAGTAAAGCAGCCCTCGAAAAATTCGGGGGCTGTATTTTTAGCAAAATATTAAATTGGCAACTGATCAGGCGTCAAGGTCAAACTCGAGCTTTTCGCCGCACTTGGGACATTCGATTTCGCCCTCGCCGAGATCGTCCTCATCGAGGCAGATAACCTCGCCGCAAACAGGGCAGGTAACCTCATAGTAAGGATCTTCATCATCGTCATACTCGCACTCGTCACAGCAGCAGTCATCGTCGCACTCATCGCAGTAAACGGTATCCTGAAGATCGCCGAGATCCTCTTCAATCTCAAGCACCTGACGCTGCAGGTTGGAGTAGTTTGCTTCAAGATCAGTTACCGCATTGGAAAGCTCCTCGAGCAGGCTGACCATATTTTTAATGACCTTAGTGTCTTTTCTGTCGTTTTCGAGGTCTACGCCTTCAACAACGCCCTTTAAAAAGGCGAGTTTTTCCATTACATTATTCATTAGAAATACCTCCGATAATCAAAATAAACGGGGAAAGCTTACGCTCTTTCCATGTACTCGCCTGTACGGGTGTCGATGCGGATCATATCGCCCTCTTCAATAAAGAGAGGAACCATAAGCTCGGCGCCTGTTTCAAGAGTGGCGGGCTTTTTGGCGTTTGTAGCGGTATCGCCCTTAAAACCGGGGTCGGTCTCGGTGACCTTAAGCTCTACAAACAGGGGAGGCTCTACGCCGAATACATTGCCCTTGTAGGA
>JAFRVM010000026.1 GCA_017438505.1 Clostridia bacterium
ATCATATTTCTTAATCTTATTCCTTAAAATCGGACGAGCAATGCTCGTCCCTACCGTGTTTTCTGCACCGTCTGCACAAACCAAAACGGTCAGCTTTCGCTGTCCGTTTTCTTCTGTACGATTGATATTTATTATAGCGACAAAAAGTTATGTGATGCAATACTTTGCCCGCGGGGGCTCCCCGCCGCCGGTATTGACCTGCAAAAAAAAATATTTTATAATAGCAGGTATAATCATCCCGAAAGGATAGACAAAAATGATATCCGAAAAAAAAGAGCGCATCGGACTTGCGGCGGCGTTTTTGGCCGTTCTTGCAGCCATTTTTATTATAGTATTTTTTACCGGGGACAAGGCCTCCCCTTACCAAAAGATCGCAATCAATATTTCATCGGACAGCTTTAATGCCGAAATAGCCTGCTCAGGCGGCGGTTTTTATCTGCCCGCGTGCTCAAAAAACTGCACGCTGACCTTAATCTGCCCGAGCGGATATTATATTTCGGTGCGCGATGCGCTGTCGTCCTCGCCGGCGGAGAAAAAATATTATAACGGCGATAAAATAACCCTTCCCGAAAGCGGCGAGACCGCCTGTCTTTGCAGGGGCTCGACCGTGCAGCCCATTAAATTTATGACCTCGGAGAACATAGGCGCGCTGTTTATCACCACAAAAGAGGACGGACTTGCGCGGGTGCGCGCTGACAAAGCCCACAAGGAGAGCGGAAGTATCTCGGCCGTGCGGTGCAATGGCATCGCGGATTATTCGGGCAAACTCAAGTACATCCGCGGCAGGGGAAATTCCACATGGGATGAGGAAAAAAAGCCTTTTCAGATCAGGTTCTCCTCCCCCGCCGAGCTTTTCGGCATGAGCGAGGGCGAAAAATGGGTGCTGCTGGCAAACGCCAACGACCCCTCTAACCTTCGCAACAAAATTGTTTACGATACCGCTAAAAATATCGGCCTTGCCTACTCTCCCGAGTGCGAATTTGCCGATTTATACTTTAACGGCGAGTATCTGGGGCTTTATCTTGTATCAAAAAAGGTGGAAATTGATGCTTCTTCGGTCGATATCGCAAATCTTGAGGCGCAAAACGAGGACATTAACCCCACTTTGCCCGAAAATTTCCCGCAGATAAGCGGCAAAACCGAAAACGGAGCAAGCTATAAGGGTTTTGATTTGAGCGTAAATCCTGCCGATATTACCGGCGGATATCTTATGCAGCTTGAGCTTGATGATAGATATGCCCTCGAGCCCGGCGGTTTTTTAACCTCCCGCGCCCAGCCTGTTACGGTGGCCTCGCCGCAGTACCCTTCTGAGCATCAGATAAGATATATTGCCGATTTTGTCCAGCAGTTTGAGGACGCCATAGACTCGCCCGACGGAGTTAATCCGACGACCGGAAAGCACTATACCGAATATATAGATTCGCAGTCGTGGGCGGAAAAATATTTAATTGAGGAATTTTACCAAAACTTCGATTTCGGCGTGACACGCCAGTATTTTTATAAGCTGCCCCAAAATGCGGGCGGAAAAATTTTCGCCGGTCCGGTGTGGGACTACGATTTATCCATGGGCAATTTCGGCGCGCCGGTAACATGTCTTATAGGAAGTCACGAAAAACTCGGTATAAACGCCGAAAACCGCTGGTTTTCACGCCTTTATACCAAGCAGGATTTTTACGGTATTTTGACTCAAAGCTACAAATATAAGCTCTCGCCGCAGCTCGAAAAACTGCAAAACGGCGGTCTGCGTGAGTATTTTGACAAAATAAAAGCCGCAGCCGAGATGGACTGCGCGAGCAGAAACGGCGATATGGGCGCTTTTGAAGGCTCGTTTGAGCAGATCGAGCAGTTTATATCGGGGCGCAGGCAGTTTTTAGACAGCCTGTGGATAGCCGGAGATAAATATTACACCCTGGAGATCAACACC
>JAFRVM010000027.1 GCA_017438505.1 Clostridia bacterium
TAAGGTCAACAAAGAAGAGATTATGCTTTCGCTGCTTTCAACCTACGACTACACTCTTACCGGCACAGGAAAAGCCAATGTTGTAGTTAAGCTTGACGGTTCGGACTACCGTGAGTATACTGTAGATTTCAGCAAGGGCAAGGTTACCAAAACCAAAGAGTATGCCTATGAAATTCCGTCAATCAATCCGGGAGGAGATGACACCGATACTCCTGACGATACAGCTGACGGCGAGGGTACTGTGGGATGAGCCGATTAGAGGGTCTGATTATTAAAGGTATCGGCGGTTTCTACTATGTAGAGACCGCCGAAAAGATTTATGAATGTAAAGCAAGAGGAAAGTTTCGAATAAAGGGTCTTGTTCCGGTTGCGGGCGACAGGGTAGAGCTTGAGATAGGCGACAGCGGTTTTCCTGCCATAACTCAAATTCTGTCTAGAAAAAACTTTCTTATTCGTCCTCCGGTCGCAAACATTGACAGGCTGTTTGTTGTGGTTTCGGCATGTAAGCCTGCGCCCAGCACTCTTGTTATTGACAAACTTATCGCACTTGCCGAAGATAAGGAGATAGAACCGGTTATCCTCCTTTCAAAAAGCGACCTTGAATCTGTCGACTGGCTTTATAAAATTTATACGCACGCAGGCTTTGAGACTATTGTTATTGACTATAATAACCCGGATTCTATCGAGCGTATTAAAGAGCTCATGTCAAGCGGTCTGTGCGCTTTGGCGGGCAATTCCGGCGTTGGCAAGAGTACCCTGCTTAATGCGATCTGTCCGCAGCTCAATCAAAAAACTGCTGTTATAAGCGAAAAACTCGGCAGAGGCAGACACACCACCCGCGAGGTTGAGCTTTTTGACCTTCCGTTTGGAGGAAAAATAGCCGATACTCCCGGTTTTTCCTCACTTGAGCTGGAATACATCGACCCTATATGCAAGGAAAATCTCCCATTTTGCTTCAGAGAGTTTTCCGATTATCTTACAAAGTGCAAGTTTACCTCCTGCAGTCACACTGTAGAAAAAGGCTGTGCAATACTTGAGGCGGTGGAAAAAGGAAATATCGAAAAGTCCCGCCACGAAAGCTACACTTTGATGTATAACGAGGTAAAAGATATCAAAGATTGGGAGAAAAAATAGTTTTTCACACATTTTTCTCTCTGGAATAGTATGTTATCGGGAAGATTTCCACTAACTACTGTTTTACGGAGGGATTGCTGTGAAAATAGTTCTGGTAAAAAGCAATAAGTTTATGGGTTGCATTTTACGAAAGGTGTTTAAGGTAAAAAAGATAGCCTATACGGTTTGAGAATTACACAAATTTACCTTACAGGGCTGCTTTTTCGCAGTCCTGTTTATTATTAATCGGAGAAATTATATGTTTGAGAGCGATTCGGTCAGATACCTAAAGGGCGTGGGCGAAAGACGCGCCGCCCTGCTTGAAAAACTCAAAATTTACACTGTCGGCGACCTTATCAACTACTATCCGAGAGATTATTCCGACAGAAGCTCGCCCAAGATGCTGTCTGAGGTTTCAGACGGCGAGGTTTGTGCTGTTATTGCGACCGTAACGCGCAGATATAACGAAAAATTCATTCGCAAGGGTATGACTGTATACAGCGCCGTTGCGGCTGATGATAAAGGTATTCTGCTTAAAATTACGATATTTAACAGTATTTATACTGCAAAACTGCTTACCGAGGGCGCAAGACTGCTTTTTTACGGCAAGGTCACAAAGAAGCTCGACCACTGCGAAATGACCTCTCCCGTAATTGAAAACATAAATCAGGGAAAAAGAATTCACCCGATATATAAACTAACCGAAGGACTTACGAGCAACTATATCGAAAGGCTTGTGTCTTCGGCTCTGAATTTATTGCCCGAAACACTTTATGATCCTGTCCCCGAATGGGTTAGAACAGAACAGAATTTGTGCCATATACGCTTTGCGATAGAAAACATACATAAACCCGCCGATATGCACAGCTTAAAACTTGCCCGAGACAGACTTATATTCGATGAGCTGCTATATATGTCGCTCGGAATATCAATGATCAAAGGGCGAAACAAGGGCGAAAATCTCTGCAAAATCGCAAATAGCCATAATGACGAGTTCTGGGGTTTGATGCCCTTTACGCCGACGGGCGCTCAAAAAAGAGCTTCGGAGGAAATAATTACCGATATGTCAAAGGCTCACCCTATGTCCAGGCTTGTTCAGGGGGACGTGGGAAGCGGAAAAACAGCCGTAGCCGCGGCAGCCTGCTATACCGCAGCAAAAAACGGATATCAGTGCGCGGTCATGGCGCCTACTGAAATCCTAGCCCGTCAGCATTACAGTTCATTTTGCAAAACGCTTGAAAAAACGGGTATTACACCCGCTTTGCTTATCGGATCAATGACCGCCGCGCAAAAAAGAAAGGTTTATGAAAAACTGGCAAGCGGAGAGATTCAGGTTTTAATAGGGACTCATGCTTTAATAGCCGAAAAGGTTGAATTTAAAAAACTTGGGCTTGTAATCACCGATGAACAGCACCGTGTCGGGGTGCGTCAAAGAGCCGCACTGTTTGCCAAGGGTACTAATCCACATATTCTTGTAATGAGCGCAACGCCCATTCCTCGCACGCTGGCACTTATTATTTACGGCGATCTGGATATCTCCGTGCTTGACGAAATGCCGCCCGGACGGCAGAAAATAGATACCTATGCCGTTGACAGCGGAAAAAGAGCACGCGCGCTGGGTTATCTGAAAAAGCACATTGATATGGGCAGGCAGGGTTATATTGTCTGTCCGCTTGTCGAGGATGGGGAGAGCGAGTTGATATCCGCCGTGAGCTACTTTGAGGATCTATCAAAATCTGAGCTTGCGGGATACAGGGTAGGGCTTCTGCACGGCAAAATGAAGGCGGCCGAAAAGGATAAGGTGATGGCAGGGTTTGCTGCGGGAGAAATTGATATCCTTGTCGCAACTACCGTTATCGAGGTCGGTGTGGACGTTCCCAACGCTGTTATAATGATAATAGAAAATGCCGAGCGATTCGGTCTTTCTCAGCTTCATCAGCTTCGCGGCAGAGTAGGCAGGGGAGAGCATAAGTCGACCTGCATACTTATTTCTGACGCCAAAAACGATACCGCTGTAAAGCGCATGGAGGTTATGTGCCGTACAAACGACGGTTTTGAGATTTCCAACCAGGATCTTGCCCTGCGCGGTCCGGGCGACTTTTTAGGCGAGCGTCAGCACGGTCTGCCGGAGCTTAAAATCGCCGATTTTGCCGAAAATATGGACGTTATGCGCAACGCTCAGCATATTGCGCAGACAATACTCGGCTCTGACCCGAAGCTTGAAAAAAAAGAAAACCTCGGACTTGCATCCGAGGTTAAAAGACTGTTTGCCGATATTGCAGGCGGCATATCATAATGCGTCCTTATCAGGTTTTATAAATATTGTCTTGAAGTTATCGTATATTACCATACCCGGTTTTGCTCCAGCCGGCTTGCGGACATATTTTACAAGTGTGTAGTCAACCGCGGCAGGGGTTTCCGA
>JAFRVM010000312.1 GCA_017438505.1 Clostridia bacterium
AGAACTTTAATCTCGTTGTTGGTCTCGACAACCCCCATGGGCTCGATAAAAACGGTCGCTCCCGATGAGGAGGTATCGTGCACAAGTCCGGGAACCTCGGAGCGGTGCTCCGCCTTTACCGGAACGACAAATCTGCCGTTTCGCATTGTGACGATGGAATCCTGCAAAAATTTCTGTCCGCCCTGAGAGCGAATCATTTTATCCAGCTTATCGCGCACGCTGGCCTGCGCCGAACGGATTTTCGACCGTATGGAGGCAAGCTCCTTTGAGGCTCCGTCGGCCATTTCCTCTTCGGAAATTATGCACGACTCTATTTTTTCCTCTAAAAATTTATTGGTGACAAGCGACATAAACATCCCGTCAAGACAGGTAGTGACGCCCTCCGAATGGGAGCGCCATTCCCGCAGACGGCGAATTCCGCGCAGTGTGGCGGAAATTTCCAGCAGCTCGCCCATTGTAAGGGTCGAGCCTGCCTGCGCTCTTCTTAGGGAATTTGAAATATTGCTGACAGCGCCGAACGAGGGTGAGCCGAACCTGCCCACAAGCATATGTGCGTCCCAGGTCTGCTCAAGCAGTGTGCGTACTTCGTTTATATCGGTCTGCGGCTCGGTCTCGCGCAGCCTTTCCGCCGATTGGCGGCAGGAGCACTGACCGGACAGCCGCTCTAAAATTTTATCAAGTTCAAGGGTGGCATAGTCTCTGTTAAACATATCCTGACCTCGCGGGGAAAAACATTTTAGTAACTATTTACAATACTACATATTAATAATAGTGTATATACTGTCCTATGTCAAGAAATTTGTTTTTACAAAACCGTAAAAACATCTTCATATTATAGGTCTTCCGTTCATAGAATGATAAAAAAAGTGAGGGATTATTTATGAAAAAGATGTATGTATTGATTTTTGCGCTTACCTTTTGTTTTGCCACAATACCTTTTTTCGCATCGGGAGCTTACAAAACAGCGGAGTTTGACCGGAAAGCCGTACCGCCCGAGCCGGATGACGGCAATTACTTTCTTGTAAGCAGTGCCTCCGGCGAAATAATAAAGGTGTCCGATTTTGACTACGTTTGCTCGGTAGTGGCCGCCGAAATGCCCATTTTATACGAGGACGAAGCAATCAAGGCGCAGGCCGTTGCGGCTTACACATACGCCTGCCGGCAAAGAAACAGCGCCCGCAAATCCGGCAGCGAATGTGATATCAGCGCCGATTCCGCCAAAAATCAGGGATATCTGACTGTAGATCAGATGAAGGAACGCTGGGGCAAAAAATTCAATAAATACTACGCTCGCCTTAAAAAGCTGGTCGGATCTGTTTACGGCGAGCAGATTTTATACGAGGGCGAGCCGATTTTGGCGGTATACCACGCCATCTCGGGCGGTCAGACCGAAAGCTGCGCGGTTATCTGGGGAAATGACCTTCCCTATCTTGTGCCGGTCGATTCCGAATATGACAAAAGCGCAGACGGTTATAAAACCACCTGCGCCCTTACAGCGGATGAATTAAAAGAAAAGATACTTGCCCGCTGGCCGGAGACCATCTTTCCCGATGACCCCGCCGAGTGGCTTGTAGAAACTCAGCATTCCGATTCCGGTACGGTGACGCAGATTCAGATAGGCTCGGCAAAGCTGACCGGTGCGGCTGTGCGCCGCGCGCTCTCTTTGCGCTCCGCGGTTTTTGAGGCGAATTACACCGACAAAGGCTTTGTCTTTACCGTTTACGGTTACGGGCACGGGGTCGGTATGAGCCAGACCGGAGCCAATCAGATGGCAAAACAGGGATTTGACTACAAGGAAATTTTACTCCATTATTATCATGGTACCCATACCGAAAAGCTCACAAATAAAACATAAAACAATTATCAGGCTTATCGCAATAATAATCGGGTCAATAATATATCCTATAACCCTGATAAAGGCTTTTTTGCTGTTTACAAAGGGACAGATTTTTCTGAATCCAAGATAATTGCAGTAAAAAAACACAATCGAAAGGCAGCTGCACATTGTAACTACAAAGTCAAACCGGGAAGAATATACTCCTTCTACCCCGCTGGCATTTTCAATACTAAAACCGTATATGACAACATAGCCGATAACGGCGATTATCATTTTGTAAAACTTAAGGCTGCGAAATCCCGGCGGAAGCCACGAAATATAGAGCGACGTCGATTTTTCCAGCTCTTTTTTCAAAGCGCTTACGTTGCTGTACCGGTCTTTGGGGTTCATTTGCGTACACTTTTCGATTATCTTTTTTATCTTGCGGTTTGCTGAATAAATTTCTTCCGAAGGCAGCTTTGTGCACAGCATAAGGTTTAAAAGCACGCCCAGTGCGTAAATATCCGCCTGCGGACCCGATGTGCCGAAGCCGTACTGTTCGGGAGCGGCGTGTCCGAAGGTTCCCAGCAGAACGGTATCGGTCGACTTATCGTTTCTTTCAAATTTAGCAGCGTTGTAATCAATGAGCACCACCTTGCTCTGCGGGGTTATGATGATATTGGAGGGCTTTATATCCCGGTGTATTATTGCGGGCTTGCGGTTGTGAAGCAGTCTGAGGATGTTGCAGAGCTGTCTTGCATAATCAATCGCGTCCTTCTGAAGATACGGTCCCTTTGTCTTAAGGTGTTCCTCAACCGTCATTCCCGGAGCGTATCTTTCAATAACAATCAGCTTGCCCTCTGAAACCTTTACCGCCTCGATGATCGGCATGCCGTGAACGGGATTATCAATAACAGACTTGTAAACACCGAAATCGTAATGCTCATGGATCTTTTTTACATACAGTCTGCCGGTTTCTTCGTCCTTAATAAGTTCTACATTTCCTTTTTCGGATAACTGTTTTACCGTTTTGCATTTTTCAAAATACTGAAATTCCATTTTTACCGCCTCCGACTGTTGAAAATAACATAAAAATATAATATAATGTTTTAAAACAAATTATAAGGAGTCTCGGAATGAACAAGGATACCACCGAACTAATGGAAATATTAAAAAATACCGACAGCGGCGGACTTGAGAACTATCAAAAGAAATATCTTTCGAGTACCGCTCCCGATTTTTACCGTTTTACCGATGAGATAATAAAACGCAAAAAGCTAAAGCGGCAGGATATCATTATAAAGGCCGACATGCCGCAGAAATACGGTTACAAGCTGCTCTCGGGCGAGGCTCACACCACCGACCGGGATAAAATAATCCGCCTGTGTCTTGCCATGGAGATGACACTTGAAGAGACCCAGACTGCCCTCAAGCTGTACGGTATGAGCGCTCTTTACCCAAAAATAAAGCGCGACGCCGTTATAATTGTTGCCATCACCCACCGTATTTTATGGGTCGATGACGTAAACGACCTGCTTGTTCAGGAAAAAGAACAGCCTCTGGGGTAAAAATTCCCCCTTTTTGGGGGAATTTTTCTTTATTCAGTGTGTTAAAATCATTTTAACATATTAAAGGAGGAAATTCAATTGAAAAAAACAATCGCATTGCTCATTACACTGCTTATGGTATTTTCTTTCGCATCCTGCTCGGTTCTTGAAAAATATACAAAGACCGAAAATCAGCCCGAAGATGTTGTAAGCGCATTTCTCGACGCCCTCAAAAATTTCGACGCCGAAGCTATGGACGCCTGCTACTACGAGGTTGAGAGCTCGGACGCAACACTTTCCGAAAGCGATATCGCCCTGCTTTCCGCAATGTACGGCAAGGTCTCCTATGAGATTTTAAATGTGGAAATAGACGGCAGCAAGGCTGTTGTCAAGGTAAAGGCCACAAAGGCTGATTATGTCGCGGCGGCTGAAAAGATGAGAGACATTATGGTTGAAAAGATTCAGGCCGGCGAGCTTGTTGCCGACGATCTTACCGACGACGATTATATGGCTGTTCTTAAGGAGTGCCTACTTGCCGACGACGCTAAAATGATCACAAAGGAACTTGACGTAAAGTGCATTCTTGTAAGCAATAAATGGTATCTTGACGCCGAGGACGACTCCTTGGATGCGTTTATTGACGAGGGTATGGATATGACCGAATAACTTGAAAAACGGGACGGTTTTCGTCCCGTTTTTTTGAAAGATACCCCAATTCTGCATTTAGAAAAAATTGTCATTTTCGTAAATTTCCCCCTTTTTCGGGGAAATTATGCTTTTCTAATATGTTAGAATTGCTTTAACATATTAGAGGAGGAAAACAAAATGAAAAAACTATTTGCAATCATTATCTGTATCGCCGTTATCCTTTCCACGGCCGCCTGCGGTTTTCTTGACAGCGAAACAGCGCCCGAAAGCAAGCCCGAGTCCGCGGTGGAATCTGTAATCGAGAGCGCCGTCGAATCGATCGACCCCCTTGAGGGACTTGAAAAGTACACATCAAAAAGCGGCCTGAGCCTTTATATGAAAAAAGGCTACGCCGAAACGGAGCTTGAGGGTGTTGCCTGCTACTTCCAGGGCATTGATTCGGCTGTAAGCTGCTCTAAAGAGACCAACGAAATCCTTGAGGCCGCGGGACTTCGCACCGACTACACCCTTGAGGAATACGCTCAGCTTGTTGCAACCGCAAACGGCTTTGACTGCACCCCTCAAACCGACGACTATGGCAATGTTTTCATTGTTTACGAAAAAAACATTGACGGAAACGATTTTACATACTATGCCTACTTTAAAACCGGTAAAGACGCTTACTGGACCTGCAACTTCATCTGCCTTAAGTCCGACACAGATAAATACGCGGACGATTTCGCTCTCTGGGCAAGCACAATCGAGATTGCTTAATTACTCCTGAAAGGTACAAACAACCCCCCTGCAAAAATTTGCAGGGGGTTTTGTTTATTATCAAAACTAGTCTCTAAAGTAGAGGTCTCTTGTGTAAACCTTATCAAGTACATCCTTGATGTCGTCGTTGTAGCGGTTGGCTATTATAACGTCGGAGATGCGCTTGAACTCCTCGATATCTCTGATTACCCGGCTGTTAAAGAAGGTGTCCTCCTTTAAGGTGGGCTCGTAAACTACCACCTCAATGCCCTTCGCCTTAATTCTCTTCATAACACCCTGAATTGAGGACTGGCGGAAGTTATCGCTGTTGGACTTCATGGTAAGACGGTAAACGCCTACAACCTTTGGGCCGCGCGCAATAATCTGGTCGGCTATAAAGTCCTTGCGGGTGTGGTTGGATTCAACTATTGCCGAAATAATCTCGTTGGGAACGTCGGCATAGTTGGCACGAAGCTGCTTTGTATCCTTGGGCAGGCAGTATCCGCCGTAGCCGAAGGAGGGGTTGTTGTAGTGGTCGCCGATTCTCGGGTCAAGACAAACGCCCTCGATAATCTGGCGTGTGTTGAGCCCGCGGCACTCTGCATAAGTATCGAGCTCGTTAAAGAAGGATACGCGAAGCGCCAGGTAGGTGTTTGCAAAAAGCTTGACCGCTTCGGCTTCGGTCAGATTGAGAATAAGAATGGGAATATCTTTCTTTATCGCGCCGTCTTTGAGCAGATTTGCAAAGGTTTCGGCAGCCTTGCGCAGACGTTCGTCGCCCTCGGGAACGCCCACGATAATACGGGAAGGATAGAGATTATCGTAAAGCGCTCTGCCCTCGCGCAGAAATTCCGGGCTGAAAAGAATATTTTCGTTATTGTATTTTTCGCGGATATTCTTTGTAAAATTGACCGGAACGGTTGATTTTACAATCATAACGGCGTTTGGATTAACCTTTGTTACAAGCTCAATTACGCTCTCCACCGACGTGGTATCAAAGTAGTTCATTTGCGGGTCATAGTTTGTCGGAGTGGAAATAATTACATAATCAGCCTGCTTATAGGCCGATTCGGCGTCAAGTGTTGCCGTAAGGTCAAGCTCTTTTGTGGCAAGGTATTCCTCAAGCTCCTTGTCGATTATGGGGCAGACACGGTTATTAAGCATTTCAACCTTTTCGGGAATTATATCTACGGCCGTAACGTGGTTATGCTGAGCCAGAAGCACAGCGTTTGACAGACCTACATATCCCGTTCCTGCAATTACTATGTTCATATAAGTCAACCTTTCTGAGTGCAGCATGCAGTTATTTATTCATATAATATGTTTTGTACCACTTTGCAAAGCGGGAAAGTCCCTCTTCAAGCGAGGTGGATGGCTTAAAGCCGAAATCGTTGATCAGGTCGGTAACATCGGCATAAGTCTGGTAAACATCGCCCGGCTGCATGGGCAGAAGTTCTTTTTCCGCCGGAGCGCTTATAATGCCCTCTTTCATAAGACATTTTTCCAGCGTCTCGACAAAATACAAAAGATTTTCCGGCTGATTGTTTCCAATATTATATACCTTATAGGGCGCGCCGTCTTCGGTTTCTTCGGGCGCCTTGCCCATTACGTTTACAATTCCGGTTACTATATCGTCAACGTATGTAAAATCGCGCTTCATGTCGCCGAAGTTGAATATCTGAATTTTCTCGCCCTTTACAAGCTTGTTCGTAAAACCGAAATACGCCATATCGGGTCTGCCCATAGGGCCATAAACGGTGAAAAAGCGCAGACCGGTCGAGGGGATTTTATAAAGCTTTGAATATGCGTGAGCCATAAGCTCGTTGGATTTTTTTGTTACCGCGTAGAGCGAAACGGGGTTGTCAACCTTATCCTCAACCGAATAGGGAACCTTTTTGTTGGAGCCGTAAACCGAAGAGCTGGAAGCGTAAACAAGATGCTCAACAGGGTGATTGCGGCAGGCCTCGAGAATATTGAAAAATCCGATAAGGTTGGAATTGATATAGGCGTCGGGGTTGGTAATTGAATAGCGCACGCCGGCCTGTGCCGCGAGGTTGACAACTATATCAAACTTTTCATCGTCAAAAAGCTTGTCTATGGCCGCTTTGTCAGCGATATCCATCTTTATGAATCTGAAATTACTGTAAGTTTCAAGATCCTTTAAGCGCTCGTATTTGAGCTCGACATCGTAATAATCGTTGATATTGTCAATACCGGTTACCGAAATACCCGTCTCAAGAAGTCTTTTGGAAAGAGCGGCTCCTATAAAACCGGCCGCGCCGGTAACCAGCACCTTTTTGTCGGCAGTTAAAATACTCAAAATAATACACCTTCCATTTTAATGCTCTGCTTTGTCAAGCTCGTCTCTGATAAATTCAAGTTCCAGCAGTTTTTCCTTTACCGCCTCTACGCCAAGCAGCTCCGTATTATTGGAGTTAAATTCGCTGAGTGTATTTCTCTCCACGTTTCCGTCGGTAAAGTATTTATCGTAGTTAAGACCTCGCTTGTCGCTGGGGACGCGGTAAAAATCGCCCATATCTATGGCGTTTGCGCACTCCTCGTTTGTAAGCAGGGTTTCATACATTTTTTCACCGTGGCGGATTCCGATGATTTTTATTTCGGCGTCGCTGCAGAACAGCTCTTTTACAGCCTGCGCCTGAACGGCTATTGTGCAGGCAGGTGCCTTTTGGACAAGAATATCGCCCGAAACTCCGTTTTCAAAGGCAAACAGAACAAGGTCAACCGCCTCGTCAAGCGACATGATAAAGCGGGTCATGTTGGGGTCGGTAATGGTTATGGGCTTGTCCGCTCTTATCTGATCTATCCACAGGGGAATTACCGAGCCGCGGCTGCACATTACGTTGCCGTAGCGCGTGCAGCAGATTTTTGTCTTTTCGGGAGAAACGGTGCGGGATTTTGCGACTACCACCTTTTCCATCATAGCCTTGCTTGTGCCCATTGCGTTGACGGGGTATGCGGCCTTATCGGTGGAAAGACAGATTACGGTTTTTACGCCGGCTTCAATTGCGGCCGTAAGCACGTTTTCGGTGCCCAGAACATTTGTTTTGACCGCTTCAATGGGGAAAAACTCGCATGAGGGCACCTGTTTGAGCGCGGCAGCGTGAAAAACATAATCAACGCCGAACATCGCGGCACGCAGAGAATCAATGCAGCGCACATCGCCTATGAAAAATTTGATTTTTTCGGCATACTCCGGATACTTCGACTGATACTCATGGCGCATATCATCCTGCTTTTTCTCATCTCTGGAAAAAATCCTAATCTCCCCGATATCGGAGGTGAGAAAGCGGTTTAAAACTGCGTTTCCGAACGAACCGGTGCCTCCGGTTATCAGCAGTGTGGAATCTTTAAAAATACTCATTACTCTGTCACCTTACTCTTAGTTTTTGGGAATAAGACAGGGCAATACCCCGTATCCCCAGTCAGCAAACCAATGTTTTAAGTCTATACTTTTTTCACTGTGTTCAAGTGAAAATCTCATGCCGGTAACCCTGTCATGGAACATTATATTACCCGCTTCGTCCTGATTGTAAAGTATAAAGTCTACCGTATACTTTCCGGGAACTATATATGATGTATCGAGCTCGTAAAAGCTCTCATTTATACCTTTTTTATGCTCAAGCCTTCCGCCGAACATTACGCCTACCGGGTCGGTATCCATGGTGTTTATTATCGCCTTGAAGAGTACGGGCTCATTTGCGTCCGCGCTGTCCCATGTAAATTTAAAGGATATTTTTTCACCGTACTCAAAGCTGTTGTTCTCCTTGCCGATAAACTCAACGCTTTTTATAAGATGACGGCGGTTGCACTTTCTGTGACGCTTAAAGTCTGCCACATCAAAACGCACGGTGTCGTCAAGAGCCTTGTTTGCAACATAAACCTTTATTGCGTCGGCGGTATTGCCGTCAAATACCTTTTCGCCGTGCGAAAGAACAATGCAGCGCTGGCACAGTGCTTTTATTGTGTTCATATTGTGGCTTACGTACAAAATGGTTCTGCCATCCTGCTCGGAGAGCTCCTTCATACGGTTTATGCACTTATTCTGGAAATTAACGTCGCCTACCGCCAGCACCTCGTCCATTATCATGATCTCGCTGTCAAGATGGGCTGCAACCGAGAAGGCAAGCTTTACATACATGCCGCTGGAATAACGCTTGACGGGAGTGTCGATAAACTGGCCTACCTCAGAGAACTCGACTATTTTATCAAAACGGGAAGCAATTTCGGACTTTGTCATTCCTAAAATTGCGCCGTTAAGGTAAACATTTTCTCTTCCGGTAAGCTCGGGATGGAAGCCCGTTCCTACCTCAAGCATACTGGCTATTCTGCCGTTCATATATATATCGCCCTCGGTGGGAGCGGTAACTCTCGAGATGAGCTTTAAAAGTGTGGACTTTCCGGCACCGTTATGTCCGATAATGCCCAGCGCCTCGCCTTTTTTGACCTCAAAGGAAACTCCCTTGAGCGCAAAAAACTTTTCGTTTTTCGCGTAAGCGGTCTGACCTATTTTAAGATTGGGATCTTCCTTGTGCCGAAGTCTTGCAATAAGACTCTGCATATCGCCCTTAAGCGTAGCACCGCCTATTGCGCCCAGACGGTATTCTTTTTTTACATTGTCAACCTTTAACATTATATCATTATTCATACTATCTGCCCTCTGCACAAAATATCAGACTGTATCCATAAAGGTTTTTTCCACGCGGCTGAAAAGAAGTATGCCTATAAACAGCACTATAAATGTGGTTATCCAGCTTATTCCGTAGTACAGCCAGTCCACCTGGCCGCAGCCGAGATATGCATTACGGAAAATATTGATAACGGGCGTTACCGGGTTAAGCATATAAAGTCCGTAAAATTTATTCATAATCGCGTCGCGGCTGAACATATCGTAAGCGACGGGAGAACAGTATGACCAAAGGCTGACGCCGAATGACACAACCATGGTAAGATCGCGGTATTTTGTTGTAAGAGCGGAGATTATGGTTCCGAATCCCATACCCAGCGCCGCCATCTGCAGCAAAAGAACAGGCGTCATCGCTATAAACCAGTTGGGGGCTATGTTGCTGCCCGTAATAAGATAATAAGCTAAAAAGAGCAACATGAACGCGAACTGAATAAAGAAGGAAATAAACTGCGACAGCGATGAGGAAATGGGCATTACAAGTCTGGGAAAATATACCTTGCCTAAAATGCCCGAGTTGCCGATAAATGTATTGGCCGAATCGTTAAGACACCCGGAAAACAGGCTCCACATAATGGTACCGGAAAGATAAAAGATAAAGTTGGGTACGCCCGCAGCGCCCAGTCCGGCGATATTACCGAAGAATACCGAATAGACGACCGTGGTGAAAAACGGTTGAATCACCGCCCACGCGGGTCCAAGAACAGTTTGCTTATACTTTGCGACAAAGGTTCTGCGTACAAATAAAAAGATAAGGTCTTTATATCTTTTCAGCTCGCCCAGATTCATTTTGAACATGCCGTTATTGGCATGCACCTCGGCGACCCATTCGGAATTAACCTTTTTTCCCAATTTTATTCTCCTAACTTTTTTACTATTTTGGCGGGAACCCCCGCGGCCATCACGTTGCTTTCCGCAATGCTTTTTGTAACTACCGCGCCGGCGGCAATTACAACGTTTTCTCCCGTTATTTCCACTCCGGGAAGTATGACGGCATTAGTGCCAATCCAGCATTTGTTTCCTATCTTTACCGGTTTATTGTCAAAATGCTTTCTCCGACCGGTCTTTATCCATAAATCGAGGTCGTATCCTGTTGAAATAATTTTAGCTCCGTGCGAAAGGGTTACGTCATTGCCGATAGTAACTCCGCTCACAGCGTTTATAAGCGTCTTGTTGTTAAGCTTGAAATTATCGCCGATAACGATTTTTTCCGCCGCTATAAGCTCAATATCATCACCGAACACAATAAGATTTTTGCCTACGCTGCCGCACTGCTTTGAAACTTTTTTCGCACGGCGCGCCAGAGTCTTTTTTTGCCTGCGTTCTTTGCGTCCCGATGTTAACCGTCGTATTTTTAATCGCGTATACGAAAACACGGAGCAATCCACCCCTTCGTATTTTTTGACCTAAAGGAAAACTTTAATTGCCTGAATATCTATTATATCAAATTTTGTTTTATTTGTCAATCTGCATGCCTTTCACCATTTTATCCCGGCTGTCTAGCTTTTGCGGACGATTGACCTTCTTATCTTTTTTGAAAGTCCGGACAACTTTTTTTTAAAAAAGTACCTGTTAATAAATTTCAGATCGCCGGATTCTATATCGTTATACATTTTTAAAAAATTCTCGCCGACGTACCTGTTGTTTTTATTGACCTTAAAGGGTATCATACTGTTCCAGTCAAAGGAGAGAATTTCTTTTTTCTGCTGTGCGCCTTTTGCCTCCTCGTAATAACGCGAAAAGGTGTACATGGCTTCGTTAAACCATCTTGCGTCAACACGCTGTGAGGTCTCCGTGTCGTCCATCCCCCATAGCGGCAGATATTCGCGCACCTTTGCGTAAACGTGGTTTGTGTTTTTTTTGGATATGGTCGCGGGGGTAAAGCTGCGCGAAACGCTTACGTCGTTTATCCGGGAATTATAAAGCGGGCGGTTGATAAAGCCGACCTTTCTCGCATAAGTCAGCGGATAGAGCGACTGCAGCAGATCCTCCGCCATATTTTTGCCGTAATATTGGGTATAATCTGTGGGGTCATCACGCAAAAGCGACGTTCTGACTGCCTTTGTCCATATTGAGGTTATCATATTGGAAAAGAGCAGCTTATCATAAAGCTCCCGCTTTCCCTCCCCCTGCCAGAATTTCTCATCAGGGGCTATAACCACGGTTCTGTTCTGCTTTTTTCCGTTTCTGAAATACCTGAAGGAATACATCAAAAGATCGGTCTGGCCTTCTTTGTCAAGATACGGATCTATTGTTTCCAGCAGATTATCCTCAATAAAGTCATCCGAATCCACAAAAATGCAGAATTCGCCTTTGGCCTCTTTTATTCCAACCCGTCTGGCGGAAATAAGACCCTCATTTTTTTTATGTATAACCCTGAAGTTATCCGGGTGCCCGGCGGCATACCGGTCGCAGATTTTCGCGCTGCCGTCGGTTGAGCCGTCATCCACCATAATGACCTCGTAATCGGTGTATTTTTGCGCAAGAATCGAGTCGAGACACTGCTCCAGATATTCTTCTACGTTATAAACAGGCAGCAAAATGCTAAATTTCATTGTTATCTCCCGCAATCAGCAGGGATATTTTTCTTGCATATTCCCTGCGTTCTTCCTGATTTTGCTCAAGCGAGTATAAACCGGCAAAACTCTTTCTCAGTTCCCGGTTTTCAGCCATTTTCAAAACACCCTCAAACAGCCCCTGAGTGCTGATGGGCGTAAGTATGCCTTTCTTACCGTTTTCAAGCACATGACACGCTCCGACAGTGTTTGTCGCCACCACCGGAGTGCCCAGCATCATAGCCTCTTTGATTGTCCTGCCGTAGGATTCGGCAAGAGACGGCTGAACAAAAATATCACATGCCTTCATCCACGGATAAGGGTTTTGCTGCATACCGGTAAGAACAATATCGTCTTTTAATCCGAGTCCGTCAATAATGGCCTCAACCTTTGGTCTTTCCGGACCGTCGCCCACAAAATACCATATAAAATCAAGACCTTTTTCTTTAAGTCTGGCGGCGGCTTTTGCTGCAAGATCAAAGCCCTTGTCGTCGGCAAAACGTCCGCATGAGCAGAGCATAATCTTATCGCCGCTTTCCGGTACTGTAAACTCGCCGCCCTTTTTTATTATCTCATCTGCATCGATAAAGTTTTCTATAACCTGCACCTTTCCGGCAATCGAGGGATAGCACTGCTCCAAAAAGGGCTTGACAGCGGGCGAAACAACCACAATGGCGTCCATTTTTTCAAAGGCCTTTTGGTGGAAGTCGTGCGCCTCATCCACACTCGAATG
Source organism: Clostridia bacterium (assembly GCA_017438505.1). GTDB lineage: Bacteria > Bacillota > Clostridia > Oscillospirales > Acutalibacteraceae > RGIG2835. Next base: position 12,734 of record JAFRVM010000312.1, read on the forward strand.
ATAAAACGCACATTTGCGGTCGGCCTCTATTCCATCGGCCAGTATATCCATTGTATAGCCCTGAAAAAAGCAGATGCCCACATCATATTTTTTATCTTTAAAATAATGCTCAAGCTCGTATTTACGCATTCCCCGCCGAATATACGCGCCAAGTTTTTCTCCCAGTTTTTTTTCGGCCTTTTTCGCGCCGATTGCCGAGGATACCGCCTGCAAAACTGTCAGCAGAGCCGATACCGGCTTGCGGTAGTACCTTGTGGGATCGTCGTTAACAATAACATTAACGCGCGGATCCACCTTGTCGGCAAGCTCCATGCGGTTTTTTCTGACATACAGCGTAACATCGTATTTATCGTAGTCGATAAGCGGCAGAGTTGCTATAAGTGCGTTCTGCGCCCCGCCAACCGTCAGGTGATGGGCAATTATCAGTACCTTTTTCTTATCCATTCCAGTTTTTACTCCCAGATAAACCCTATCCATTTTGAGGAAATTTTTTCTATCGAGTATTCTTCTCTTATCTTCGCGGCACCTTCCGAAAGCTTTTCAGCAAGCTTCGGCTGCTCTATGACCTTTTTCAATGCAAGGTACAAAGCCTGCGCGTCGCCGACAGGCACAAGCATACCGTTTTCGCCGTCCCGGATTGTCGCACCCGCACCGCCTATGGGGCAGTCGGTACACACTGCCGGCAGACCTATCGCCATAGATTCAAGCATGGCGTTGGAAATCCCCTCGTAATCGGAGGAATTTACATACATGGCGTCCTTTATTATCGCGCTGTGTACGCTCTTCATAAAGGGCTCAAAAATAACGCTGCCGCCAAGGCCGTTTTTGGCGGTGAAATCCTTGATCTGCCTTTCCACCCGCTCCCCCTCGCTGTTGAATGAGTCGCCTATTATACGCAGAGTATAATCAGGATGCTCTTTATGCAGCAAACCAAAGGCCTCAAAGAGCAGCGGGAGATTTTTCTGCGCCGAAATCCGGCAGAAGGTTGTTATATTTTTATTTCGCTTACCCTTATAGGGTTCGGGCAAATCCTTTTTAACCGGGTTGGGGATAACCGTACCCTTCCCGCTTACGCAGTCGGGGTAAGTGTTTTTGGCGTCAAAGGTCTGAAAAACAGCCCTGTCTGCCCTTCGGTAATATTTTTTTATAAATTTTTCGCCGTAGCGACTTTTCATAAGACGGCGGGGGTCTCCGCGCTCTGAAATAACCACCCTGTTCGGCAGTCCTCTTGCCGCAAGCAGAACCATGGGAACGGTCGGCTGCAAAAATGCCAGCACGCAAAGCTCGGGGTCTTTTTTCATTATTTCTCTAAGCTGCTTTGTCTCACTGCGGTACTGACTCCAAAATGAAAGGTATGCAAACAAGGCGGGCACAGCCTTTCCCGCTTTCTCAAACGGCTTGCACAGAACAGAAGCCAAAAGACCTGCGCACTTTGACAAAAGAGCCCGGATACCTGTTTCATTTTTCGTAAGAACGGTCAGCGCAATTTCCTCCCTCAGTTCCTGACGGATAACATCCTGCGGTGTGGTGGATGTGAGCAGAAAAGAGGTTTCTATACCGTTTTTGTAAAACTCATTTGCTAAAAGTGCCGCGACCCGTTCCGCTCCGCCGCCCTTCATAACGGGCAGCGCCAGCAGTATTTTTTTTGTTTTTTTGTCTGACATTTTTACCTGCCCCGTATTTTATCAAAGCCTTTGCTGACCGCCCAAGGCACTAAGCCAAAGCACCTCGCAAGAAGCGATTTGTTTCCGAAGGCCCTGTTGCTTTTTATACTGTTAATAAGTTTCCTGTATCCGCCCTTATACTGCGCCCGTTCAATCGGTGCAAGGGCTCTGTAAATCTCTATGGCGTTGAAGGCGCGGTTGGCGATATATTCGCGCGACGAATCATCGTTCAGATTATTCTCTTTTGCAAATTTTACAATATGCTCGTATACCGAAAGACTGCTGAGAAAATTCTTTGCGTTCTTTTTGGATTTTACAATAGAGCCTTCGCGGTACCTTCTCATATAAAGAACCTTTTCAAGCTGAGTCACGCATTTCGCAAGCGAGAGCGCCTGAAATGTAAACACCATATCCTCGTACAAAATTCCCTCAATAAACTCAAGGCGGTTTTCAAGCAGAAAGTCGCGTCTGAAAAACATCAGCGGAACAGAGCTGTGAAAATCCGAGCGTTTCTGCTGGAGCGCAAGCATCTCTTTTCCCGACGCCATGCCGTAGCCGGTACGTCTTATGTAGTTTTGCTTACGGCATTTTTCGCCGGTCTCTTCGTCAAAGGAAACTGCGTCAAAAAAAACTATCTCGGCGCCTTCCTTTTCCGCTTTGTCGATAAGCAGCGTAAGGGCTTCGGGAACAATATAGTCGTCGCTGTCAAGAAAATATACATATTCGCCCGAAGAATTTGAAAGACCGGTGTTGCGCGCGGCGGACAGTCCGCCGTTTTTTCGGTGAACCGACTTTATGCGGCTGTCTTTTTTTGCAAATTCGTCGCACATTCTGCCCGAAGAGTCGGTTGAGCCGTCATCGGTAAGAATTATCTCAAAATTTTTATAGGTCTGAGCCAGTATGCTGTCCACACACTGCTCAAGGTATTTTTCGACATTGTAAACCGGAACGACAACGCTTATAAGCTTATCCAAATCAACTCAACCTTTCCCTGAGCCAGACAGCTCTTGTTACCGCCTCGCGCCGCAGCGCCCTGAGAGTGCTTCCGGAATAGAAGCGATAGAGAATTTTCTGAATCCGCGGGTCGGGGGTAAGACTTTCAAATCTCGGATCTGCGATGGCCTTTTCAAGATCGACCTCCATAGACTTTGCGTCCTCGACGGCCGAATGAACGCCCGAAAGGTCGCAGCCTATGTTTTCTATATAAGAATATCTGGGGTAAACGGTCATATAGTTATTCATTATAAGATGTGCGCCGAAACGGATTGACCACGACTGGGAGTTTTTCTTTGACTGACGATAAAGACGCATAAAACGGTCGTTTCCGTTGCTGTTGAGAGCTTTTACAAGGCTGTAATCGGAGTAAAAATCCTTCATAAAGCCCATGCTCCAGTCAACGCCCTCCCAGCGATCCTTCCACGTCGCCCAGCAGCAGCTGCACGAGCGGCGAGCGGCGAAAACATCCTTATCGTAGTCGCCCAAATCAAGCTTTGGGGTATAGCCGGCAAGACAGCCGACGCTTTTATCGTTTTTGTAGAAATCAAGCGCTTTGTTGAAATATTTGAGAAGATAGGGCGACGCCAGAACGTCATCCTCCAGAACAATAATGCAGCCGTACTTATTTAAAACATCGGTCACGCCGTCTATGATAGACGCGGCAAGTCCCCAGTTTTTTTCACGCTTTATAACGGTTACCGATTTAAAGTCGTTTTTCTTTGCCGCCTCGTCCGCAGCTTTGCGGACAAGGTCAACCGCCTGCTGACCCTCGGCGTTTTTCGCTCCGTCGGAGAAGATTATAAGGTCGCTCTCCCTTGCCTCGGGGCAAAGAGAGAGCGCGTTATAGGTCTTGGTAAAATGATCCGCTCTGTTATATACAAAAATAACTATCGGGGCGTAGGTCATTATAAATCACCTTTTTAAAATTTCGTTGTAAACCGAGATAAGCTTTTCGGCGTTCTTTTTTGCGTCATGGGTCTCAAGAGCGTGGATTTTTGCCTTTTGCGAGAGCTTGTTTGCAAATTGGTCATCATCAAAAATGCGCTTTATGTTCCACGCAAGAAATGCCGGGTCATCGTTTCTGTAAAAGAGCACCTCGGTGCCGTCGTCCGCCATATCGGCAACTCCGCCGACATATGCCGAAACACAGGGAGTGCCTATTACCATAGCCTCGCCCAGAGTATTGGGGCTGTTCTCAACGGTTGAACACAGCACATAGACGTGGGATTTTTCCAGTCTGTCGGCCACCTGCTGTGCGCTTAATGGGCCGAGCAGCACCACATGACCGGCTATATCAAGATCGCGTATAAGCTTTTTAAGATACGCGGCATAGCCTTTTTTGAGGGGCGAACGTCTGTCGTGCTCCTCAAAGGGCTTGTAGCCGCCGACGTAAACCTTAACGTCGGGGTATTCCCGAATAAGCTGAGGCAGAGCCATAAGCACAAAGTGCAGACCCTTGAGCGGGAAATATCCGTTTCCTATATAAATGGAATGACGTTCAATATTTTTTACATCCCATTTTTTTTCGTAAAACGGGGGGCGCAGTACCCTGTTGCACGTGTAGTATCCGGCGCTTGGGTTAATGCTGTATGAGTGGGCTCTGTCCCACACCGTTCTGCCCATAAAATTATCAGCCTGCTCCAAAATTTTGCGCTCGGGAGCGAGACGTTTTTTATACCAGCACCTCTGACGCAGATACATTACCCATGCCGAGTAAATATTTGTAAAGGAGAGGGAAAACATCATGTCGGGAATCTGGAGCTGACCGCACTGGTAGTTGTACTGACCATTGAGTATACCCTGAAGGGATACCACCGTCTTTATGTTTCTCTCTTTCGCCGCGCCGAGCATAGCAAGAGCGTGCAGAAATTCGGTACCCTCTATCTGAATAAGCTCCGGACAAAAATCGTCGATGATCTGCAGGCAGCGTTTTTTTATCTCGTCAACCGATGTTTTTGAATTATACGCTACGCCGTAATAATTTACTCGGTCAAGCTGATAGAAGAACTGCTCGCTGCCCTCATTTTTGCAGGCGACTGCAAGCTGAATATCATTTCGAAGTGAAAGCTGGCCCGCCATGGATTCCACCCATCCTCCGAGAACACTTTTAGCGGTGCCCATGGCTGCGGAGACATTAGAGGGTATTAAATTTACTATCCAGAGTACCTTCATTAAGTATGTTCTCCTTCTTTTCACCTATATCGCTCAAAAGCAGTGGGATAATCATCATGATACAGGTAACTATTTCGTAAGGTATTGTATCGAGCACGGCAACCGTCATAATGGCGGTGATTGCCGCGTTGACCGTTCTTCTAAGCGTTTTGTCTTTTGTATATTTGTATTTGGCAAACTGGGCATAGACCAGCATATATGTAAAGATACCGCCGCCTAATATTCCATAGTTGGCTAAGGAGTCCATAACTGCGGAGTGTCCGCCGCCGCCGGCATCCCAGAGCCAGCCGCCTGTAAAAGGATAATTAAAAAATGTATTGATAGAAGCCAGATAGCATTCTAAACGAACGGCAATTGAGCCCTCTGCCTCACCGTTTCGGGCGGATTCGACCAGGTCGTTTACTTTTTTTGTTACAACCGTTCCGTCAAAGGTTTTAAGCAGAAACTCCTGAAGCCATTCATATTTAACAATGGCATACATTGCCAGGAAAAGAATGGTAATCGCCAGCACAACCGCCATAGTGCTGTTTTTTCTTCTGTAAAAGAACATCATAAAGGTTGAAACCACGGTGCCGAATATCGCGATAGAGTAACCCGCGTTAAAAATAAGCATGACAAAGCTTAATATCCATGCAACGCCAAAACCGAATTTTACAGGATTTCTCTTTCGGTTTTTAAGAGTCCACTGAACAACCACAGGCGAGATACAAACCTGTCCGTAAATAAGCGAGTATCCGCCGACGCCTCTGCGGTAAAGACGGTAAAGACTGGCATCGTCACGTACCATTGCGCGCGCAATATGAGGGTCTATCACCAGTTCTCTTGTAGTCATAATATTACTGAAGATAAATAGGGCAAGAAAAACCAATATCACTTTACCGAAATCCTGCCACTTGCCGTTATAGTAATTATGAACCAGCAGCAGCAAAACCAACAGAATAACTGCAATCTGCTTAATTATTGCCGAGGTTCCAGATAACAAAACGGTTGACGAGACAACAATACCCAGATATATAAACGATAAAATGTTAACCATTGAAAGCTTGATTTTCTGAAATGTAAAAATCAGCCACAGTCCCATACAGCCGAGTGCGGCAAGCCTGAAAATTGATCCGACGTAAAACGGAGGAAAAATAGCCCAGATTACAATATAAATAATGCACAGCCTTTGTATTCCTTCGCCGGAAAGCAGATCAAAACTTTTTTTTCTGGAATAGTTGCGGTAATTATTCATTTATGCCCACCTACCCACCTTAAAATATTAAAGATTTGCTTTGTACCATTCTATCGCTTCGCCAAGACCGCGCGCAAAATCGTATTCCGGGTCATAGCCAAGCAGTTTTTTCGCCTTTGAAATATCGGCGTTGGAATGTTTTATGTCGCCCTTGCGGTCGGGGCCGAAAATTGGCTCGACCTCGGGACATCCCAGCGCCTTTGTAAGGGCGTTGTAGATATCTATAAGATATTCTCTGCCGCCGTATGCG
>JAFRVM010000313.1 GCA_017438505.1 Clostridia bacterium
ACTGGCTTCAAAGGATCTTCAGAAAAAGCTTATCATATCCGAGCTTAAAGAGATTGCCGAAAAATACGGCGAGCCCAGAAAGAGCATAATTCTCTACGATAAAGGCGAGGAATACCAGGAAAGCGGCGAGGATATTCCCGACTATCCGGTGAACTACTTCTTCACAAGCGAAGGATATTTCAAAAAGGTCACCCCTGCGTCACTGCGCATGAGCGGCGAGCACAAGCTCAAGGAGGGCGACAGGGTCATCACCCACATCGAGTCTCAGAATACCGCCGAGCTTTTGTTCTTTACAAATAAGGCTCAGGTTTACAAGGCTCACGGATACGACTTTGAAGACACAAAGGTAAGCGTTCTGGGCGATTATATTCCTGCAAAACTGGGAATGGATGAGGGTGAAACCACTGTATTTATGGCGGTCACAACCGATTTTTCTGGTTTTGTGCTCTTCTTCTTTGAAAACGGCAAGGTCGCAAAGGTCGAGCTTTCCTCCTATGCCACAAAGACCAACCGCAAAAAGCTTATCGGGGCGTATTACGACGGCATGCCGCTTGCCTGTATGGCTCATATAACAGAGGATAAGGAATTTATGCTCTTTTCCTCCAACGGCCGCAGGCTTCTTGTTCACACAGGTGCAATAGCCGCCAAAACAACAAAAAATACTCAGGGCGTTGCTGTTATGACCCAGAAAAAAGGTCACCGGCTTGTGGGCGCGCACGAGTATATTGAAGGCTCGCTCGAAAAGCCGCACAGATACAGAACAAAAACTCTGCCCGCGGCCGGTCAGCTTCCTACAGCCGACGAGCAGGGTCAGCAGATAACATTTAACTAAGGCCGAAAGGGTTTTGCGCTATGTCAGTAAAAATAAACATCAAAAAGTTACGACCCGATGCGATAGTCCCCTCCTACGGCACGCAGTTTTCCGCCGGAGCGGATATCTACGCCCTGCCCGAAACCGAAAGCGTGACCGTTATGCCGGGTCAGACTGTGTTTTTCCCAACAGGGCTTTCTGTTGAAATTCCCGAAGGGTACGCCGGACTTGTATACGCGCGCAGCGGGCTTGCCTGCAAAAAAGGCCTTGCTCCCGCCAACAAGGTAGGGGTTATCGACTCCGACTACCGCGGGGAGGTTATGGTTGCTCTGCACAATCATTCTTCGGAAGCCGTAACCGTTTGCAAGGGTGAGCGCATCGCCCAGCTTGTAATCACCCCGTGTCTGCACGCCGATTTTTGCGTGTGCAGTGACCTCAGTGAGACCCGGCGCGGCGAGGGCGGCTTCGGGTCAACAGGAGAAAAATAAAAAAGAAAGGAACGATACGACAGCATATCTCTCGTATTTTTGGTGGTCAGAATGAATAACAAATATTTGCGACTTTTTGCACTGCTGCTTTGTCCTGTTATCCTTTTATCCTGTATGAGCTCGTGCGGAAAGGACAGTGACCCTGAAACTCCCGACAATAGCTCCGGCCAAAACGGTAACAACGTCTCGTCAGATGAACACGACCCCTCAACATTCTTTGAAATGGACGGCGTTCTTGTAGATTTTACAGACAGCACGGTGACCGTTCAGATTCCAAACGGTGACAAGTACACCTTTTCCACCGAGGGCGTTGAAGTTTCAAAGGATAGAAGCGGAATAAAGACAGGTTGTCCGATAATCGTAGGCTATTACGGAGCTCTTGACGACTTTGCCGAGGTTCAGAATGTTGACGTTTCAATAATTGCCATAGGCAAGCACCCCTCGCTTACCTATGTTGAAGAAAAAATGGCGAATATGTCCCTTGAAGAAAAGGTCGGACAGATGTTCTTTGCCAGATGTCCCGGCGGGAACGCCGCAGCCGACGTAAAGAGCTACCACCTTGGCGGATATATCCTCTTTGCTTCCAATGTAAAGGATAAAACCAAGGATCAGCTTAAGAGCGAGATATCCGCATGTCAAAAGGCATCCGATACCGGTATGTTTATCGGTGTAGACGAAGAGGGCGGAACGGTAGTCAGAGTAAGCAAATATTCCGCGTTTCGTTCCAAGCCGTTTGCATCCCCGCGCGATGTATTCGCCTCCGGAGGATGGGATTTAATCAAGAGCGATGCAAAGGAAAAGGCAAAGCTTTTATCCTCGCTCGGATTTAATGTAAACTTTGCTCCGGTATGCGATGTTCCGTCAAGCTCTGATGATTTTATTTACAAAAGAGCCTTCAGTACCGACCCCAAAGAGTGCGCAAAATTTGCCGAAACAGTTATCCCAATAACCAATCAGAACGGTGTTGCCGGCTGCCTCAAGCACTTCCCCGGCTATGGAAACAACGTTGATACGCACACAGGCATCGCCTACGATGAACGCGGCTTTGAAACCTTTGAAAAGCGCGACTTTATCCCATTTATCAGCGGTATCAACGCAGGCGCTAAGTTTATTATGGTATCTCACAATATTGTAAAATGTATGGACGAAAAGCGTCCCGCCTCCCTTTCACCTGAGGTTCACAACATTTTGCGCAGCGATCTCGGCTTTGAAGGAATCATGATTACCGACGATATTTCCATGCAAGGAATAACCGATTTTACGGATAATGCCGACGCCGCTGTTCTTGCTGTTCTTGCGGGCAACGATATGCTCTGCTGTACCGATTACAAGGAGCAGATTCCCGCTGTTATTAAAGCCGTCAAAGACGGTACTATAGACGAGGAATTAATAGACAGTGCGGTTAAGCGTATTCTGCTTATAAAGTACGAAATGGGTATCGCAAAATAAAACCGCAAAAGGCTGAATGAGAAAAATGACCTGCCCCAATTTGTGTAGACAGCACAAAAAAGACTACTTGACGTAGAATATAAAGTTTTAAGCGACGAACTGACATCTTTGTTCCAAGGGTGTCAGTTTTGTTTTAGTTTGAATACGAATGTTGTTGTAATAGTGGATGGGGTCTATCCAGAATTTTGTGTAATGCTGAACTTGTGGTATAAAACCAAAACAAACATTATTCT
>JAFRVM010000314.1 GCA_017438505.1 Clostridia bacterium
ACAAGGTCATTAAAATCAACGCTCATACCGTCTACACCGGCAAATACTCTCAGGCGGTCGCCCTCGATAGTATAGTAAGGAAGCTTCATGGGGTCACCGTATTCTGATGCAACCTTCTCGATAAACTCGTTGATTTTCGTCTCGTTGTAGCTGATATTTTCGGTAGCGGAAATCTTTTCAACAGCATAGCCCGAGCCGTCATCAAGGGGAACGTCTATATACTCGTTTTCAACCTTACCGCCGGGAGCGAAAGCAAACTGGAAATCGCTCAGGGTAATATCGTACTTGTTGCCCTCGGTGTCGATTGTAACCTGCTTGCCGTCGATAATTTCGGTAAAGGTTTTGCCGAAAACGGTGTTAACATTTTCCTGTGTTATCTCCTCTATGCCGTTATCAAAAGGATAGGGAGAGGAAGGCTGACCGAAAATAAGGAAGCAGCCGGCAATAATTGCCGCAAGTCCCGCAAGCACGCCTGCGCCGACAATAAGAGGCTTTTTGCTCTCGTCCTTCTTTTTGACGGGTACGGCATTTGCCGATTTCTTTTTTGAAGTGGAAGCGGCAGCTACGGGAGCCTTGCTGAAGAGTTCAAAATCAGCTATGTCGATGTGTTCCTCTTCCGCGTCGGTGTCGGCATTGGTATCTGCGCCGGCCTCAATAGCTTCGGAATCCGAAAGATGCGAAAAGCCTGTGGCCGCCGAAGCGGTGGAATTTGCGGAGAAATCAAAATCATCTTCCATAAAATCAGAAAAACCTGTTGCCGAGTCCTTGGCTTCTTCAACCGCTTCTTCAACATCCTGAGATGACAGCTTGAAAGCGTTGAAATCAGTGTTATCCGATGCGTCGCCGATAGAACTATCGTTGTTTTTTGAAAAACTGCTCAGTTTCTGAAAGTTACTCAAAAATCTCTCTCCTTTTTAACATGTTGTCGCATTAAAAAGTATTGATATAAATGCTTTCTTTTTATCTATAATATAATATGAAAAAAATGCGCATTTTGCAAGCGATTTTTAAAACTGTAACCTTTTCTTAATTTTTTTGAATTTTCAAGGTAAACTTTCAACAAAAAACGGGCAGATATTTTTTAATTTTATGTAAAATCGGGCACGGTACATAAACAATTTATTGAAATGATAAATTTTAAATGCTAAAATTATTTAAGCGACCTATATTTTTACAAAATACAATCCTGGAGAAAAAAATGAAAAAAACACTTTGCACATTCTTTTTAACACTTGTTTTCTGCCTTGGCATATGTTCATGCAAAAAGGATGAAAAAAAGTCCGGACAGAACCCTTCGCAAGCATCTGCCGAGAGCGTCGGGGTTGTTTCAAATTACACCGAACCGACGCAAAAAGATGGGCAGCCGGAAGAATTTAAAGAGGGTTATTCCGTTACTCCCCACACCTACCTTCATGGAAAAATCAGCCTTACTTACCCCGAAATAAGCGGCCTGAAGGACAGTTCCCTTCAGGAGGAATGCAACCGCATACTGTCTCATTCCATCCTCGACAGAGTTGAATATTATCACCCAAATGATTCGCTTTCTGCTGAATTTCGCGTGACATACGCAACCGAGGAAATTGTTTCGATTCTCACCACCGGGCAGATTAGTCCCGACGGCGCGGCGAGGCCCTATTATTTTTATCAGAGCCTCAACATAGATCTTGTGCACGGCAAAATAATACGGCTCAATGATATTGCCGATATTGACGAATATGCCTCAAATTTCGCGGATGATTGGGTTTTATCCACTCCTATTGACCGGCGCGACAGAGCGGCGCAGGAGCTTTGCTCGCTGACATATACCGAGAGATTCAAGCTGCTTGAGGAATGCGATGTGCAGGAGGGTGAGCTCTATTCTCCGGGATATTCATACATCGAAAACGGTAAAATATATATGCTTCTGCCTGTGAGCCACGCTCTCGGAGATTACGCTCTGTGCGTAATGCCGTAAAAGGACAAAAAAATCCTTCGGTGAAAACCGAAGGATTTTTTCTTTTTTCACCGTGAAAACCACGGCTATAAATCAGCGACAAACAAAAAGGAAGGTGATGAATTCTGTTACTGTGTAATTATTGCTGAATCCGGGCATCATAAAGATCTTTCAAAAGATCTTTCAAGCCATTCCAGATAAGAGCCTGCACCAAATACGCCCAGCCAACCAAGTACGAGCAAGGAAACGGCAATAATACTAAGAACCAGACCTGCTACTGCCATTCCGTTATTATAGCCGGCTTTCTTAGACTGGGAAAGCGCCACCGCGCCGAGAATCAGACCGACAATTCCGGTATATCCTCCGAAGCTGCATACTGCCACAAGCGATACAATGCCGATAACCATCGAAGCAATTCCAAGTCCTTTGCCGGGATATGATGTTGGCCCCATATTTGCCCTTACAGGCATTTGATAATTCTGTGCAGGATAATTTTGTGCAGGATAGTTTTGTGCGGGATAATTCTGTGCCTGCTGCGCAGGATAATTTTGTGCAGGATAATTCTGTGCCTGCTGTGCAGGACGATTTTGTACAGGATAATTCTGTGCCTGCTGTGCAGGATAATTTTGTGCTGAAGGATTCTGCCCCACGGGAGGTATAGGTTCTTTTATGCCGTCATTGACGTACCCTGTCTGCTGAACATTATTCTCATCCATTTTTCTACTCTCCTCTATTATTTTGCCGAATTATGTCGGCTGTTCACATTTTAACCTGTTTCAGGTTAAAAGTCAATACCCAAATAAGTTTTGATATAAAATTTTTCAGAGGTGAGAAAGTTGTACCAACGTCTGAAAGATCTGCGTCAGGATAGGGATTTATCACAAACGCAGATAGCAAAAATCCTCTGTATGTCGCAGACGGGTTATTCCAAATACGAAACGGGCGAAAACGATATTCCTACGGAAATTCTTATAAAGCTTGCACAGTTTTATGATACCAGCATTGATTATCTGCTGGGGCAAACCACAGTTAAAGAAAGATACAAAAATTAAAACTCGGCCTGCATATCAAAATGCAATGACCGAGTTTTTTGTTATTTCAAGCTGTCTAAATAGCTCTGTAAAATGACCACGGCGGCGACCTCGTC
>JAFRVM010000315.1 GCA_017438505.1 Clostridia bacterium
TGATTTTGCGGGGGTCGGCGGTGTAAACGCCCTCTACGTCGGTAAATATCTGACATTTATCGGCGTGCATGGTAGCTGCTATAGCTACCGCGCTTGTATCGGAACCGCCCCTTCCGAGGGTGGTCATATCGTCGTACTTGTTGATTCCCTGGAAACCGGTGACAACAATGATGTTTTTGCGGTCAAGCTCGCGCGCAAGTCTTTCGGTATCCACCTTTTTGATTCGCGCGCTGCCGTAAACAGACGTTGTGTTAAAGCCCGCCTGCCATCCCAAAAGGGATATTGCCGGATAACCCAGCTTTTCTATCGCCATGGCAAGCAGAGCCGCGGACATCTGCTCGCCTGCGGTAAGCAGCATATCCATTTCTCTTTTTGATGCTTCGGGATTTATTTCGTTTGCCTTTTCAATCAGATCGTCGGTAGTATCGCCCTGTGCCGAAACAACTACAATAACATCGTTTCCCTTTTTATAGGTATCGGTGACTATGCGGGCGACATTCATCACCCTGTCGCTGTTGGCGACCGAACTGCCTCCGAATTTCTGAACAATAAGTCCCATTTACAACCCTCCTAAAATACTCTTAGGCTGCCGAGAACCCGGGCGCCCTGAGTCTTTAACTCTTCCATTTTATGTTCATGATCCTTTATAGTGAAAATGTCGGTGACAAACGCAAGCTCGTCGTCCGGCTGATTTTCTCTGTGCAAAGGTTTGACCTCGCCGTATACGTTTTTTACGGCATCTTTCGCGTTTTTGCCGCAAACGCGGACGTACATGGCAGTTTTGCTCTCACTGTAATCCTTGATATCGGAGGTGCTGCCGTCACGCCAGAAGAGATACTTTCTGGATTTAAGATGCTTTACGCAGTCTATAACGTCGGCGACAACCGCGCTTGCGGTGGGCAGCTTGCCCGCGCCCTTGCCGTAGAACATAACCTCGCCTATTACGTTGCCCCATACTATGATGCCGTTGAAAACTCCGTCGACCGTTGAGAGCTGGCAGGTGGATGGCACTAATGCGGGAGCGACCCACGCCTCGACTTTAGAGTCGTTGTGGCGGCGGGCTCTGCCTATAAGCTTTATGGAATAATCACCCGAAGCGGCGTAATCTACGTCCTCGGAGGTGATTTTGGAAATACCCTCGGTATGCACGTTTTCGGGATATATATGCTCGCCAAACGAGAGAGAAGCCAGTATGCAAATCTTGCGGCATGCGTCGTGACCCTCGATATCGGCTTCGGGATTTCTCTCGGCAAAACCCTTTTTCTGAGCGGTTTCAAGCGCTTTGTCAAAGGGAGTATGCTCGTGTATCATTTTGGTAAGTATGTAGTTGGTGGTGCCGTTGAGTATGCCTGCGATATCGTAAACCTCGTTTGCCGCGAGACACTGGCTTATGGGACGCAGAATGGGAATTCCGCCGCCTACGCTGGCCTCAAACAAAAAGTTTACGTTCTTTTCCTTGGCTATGGCAAGCAGCTCGGCGCCCTTTGCCGCAACAAGCTCCTTGTTGGAGGTTACTACGCTCTTGCCCGCCTGAAGGCATGCTTTGACATACTCGTAAGCGGGATGAATTCCGCCCATGGTCTCGACAACAATTCTTACGTCGGGGTCGTTTAATATTATATTGAAATCCTTTATAAATTTGTTTGCGTAAAGGGTATCGGGAAAGTCCCGCAAATCAAGGATATACTTTACATTTATGTCCTCTTTTGCGTGATTGGTTATATTTTCACGGTTGCCAACTATTACTTCGACAACGCCCGAGCCTACAACGCCGTGTCCCATTACCGCTATTTCTACCATTATTATTGCCTCCAATACAGCAGGGCTGAATTTATGCTGTTTTATAGTATACCACGAGTAAATTAAAAAGTAAATTATATATTTTTACATTTTTCATTTTTATGTAAAATACAATAATTATTATAGCATTTTGACATTAAATTACATGATTTTATCATTTTAAACGGTTAAAAATATATCTTGGTATTTAAATTTCAGCCGTTTGGAGGAACAAACCTTGTCAGAAAATGTAAAAATAACCCGAAGATGTTTAGTCAGAATTCTATCTTACACCGCCGCCGCGCTGGCTGTGCTTGCAGCCTTTGCGATAAAGAATGCCGCAAATGCAAAAAAATACAATACCGCCGCGGTGTATATGAGCCGTCAGAACGCCGCCGAGCTGACCGGATATTTGTCAAATATAGATATATCGCTTAAAAA
>JAFRVM010000316.1 GCA_017438505.1 Clostridia bacterium
ACGGACAGCATCGGGTGCTGTCCGTTTTGGTTTGCTTGGATGATATTTAACAAGGCTTCCCCCAAAGAGGAAGCCTTTTAGACCGTCAAAAGTTTTGTAATACCAAAGCATCAAAAGCGGACGCTGTCCGCCTAGCAGTAGAAGGCAATCATCTGGGAGATCTTGCAGATATCCACGCCCGAGGCAAAATCAAACCTTATCGGGTGGCTGTAACCCTGAACAAAAATGGTCAGCTCGGCGTCGCGGTCAACCGCGCCTGCCGTCTCGCATGAGAAAATTGAAATTCTCTTGTAGGGGATGGAAACATAATCCACCTTAACGCCCGAAACGCCCTGAACATCTATTGCAATAATGCGTCTGCTGGTAAAAATAACCTTATCCCGCACCGTCTCAAAGGCCGCGTGGGGCAGCTCGCCCTCGACAAGTACCCCCTCAAGCAGAGGCATTACCTGACGCGGAGGAATACTTTTAAGCTTAACAAAACCCTTTGTAAAATCAAACATATTTTTTCCCTCGTAAAATTACAGTTTTCCGTTTTCGATATCGGCAATTTCGGCTATGCGGGCAATATGTCTGCCGCCCTCAAATTCGGTATCTACAAATAAATCGACAATTTCAAGCGCAAGTCCCGCTCCGGTAATGCGCGCGCCCATGCAAAGGATATTAGCGTCGTTGTGCAGCCTTGTGTACTTTGCGCAGAAGCAGTCGCCGCAGTGCGCCGCTCTTATGCCCTTGACCTTGTTTGCCGCCATGGACATTCCGATGCCCGTGCCGCAGATGAGTATTCCTCGCTCACACTCGCCGCCGACAATTTTATCAGCCACTTTTTTGGCTATGGGAGCGTAGTTTACCGATTTTTCATCAAAGGTTCCGCAGTCCTCAACCTCAAAACCTCTTTCAATAAGGTGCGCCTTTACTGTCTCTTTGAGTGTGAAGCCGCCGTGGTCGGCGCCAATTGCAAGTTTCATTTTAATTATATCTCCTTAAATTTTAGTTGAAAGAATCCCATTCGCTGCGGATCTTCGGAGCGGGAGGCTCCTGTCCGAAATCCATGCCCAGCTTGTGCAGAAGCTCCTGAGCAGCGTTGTAGCCCATCTTTTTCTGACGGTTGTTCATAGCAGCGACCTCAATAATAATGGCAAGGTTGCGTCCGGGCTTGACGGGAATGGTGATAATGGGTATCTGATTGCCCAGTATCTCGGTGTATTCGTTTTCAATGCCCATGCGGTCGTACACCTTGTCGGCGCTCCATTGCTCCATGTTTATTACCATGTCGATTTTTTCGGTGATTTTAACCGCGCCCATACCGAATATGCGGCGGGCGTTGATAATTCCTACGCCGCGCAGCTCGATAAAGTGACGGATATTTGATGGCGCCGCGCCGACAAGGGTCTTGTTTGATACCTTGCGGATCTCAACCGCGTCATCGGCAATAAGACGGTGACCGCGTTTAACAAGCTCGATGGCCGTTTCGCTCTTACCCACGCCGCTGTCGCCCACAATAAGAATACCCTCGCCGTATACCTCGACAAAAACGCCGTGGCGGGTAATGCGGGGAGCAAGCTCGATGTTAAGACGGGCAACAAGGTCGGAAATAAAAGCCGATGTGCCCTCGCTTGTCCTAAGCACGGGGATCTCGTACTTTTTTGCCGCCGCGAGCAGCTCCTCCATGGGCTCGATGTTGCGGGTGATAACCACCGCCGGGGCTTTATGACTGAGCAGAGCGTCAAGGTTTTTTGCCCGCTCCTCGTGGGAAAAACGGCGCAGAAACTCGGTTTCGGTGTTGCCGAAAATGAGCAGACGCTCTTTGTCATAGAATGTGAAAAATCCTATAAGCTCAACGCCGGGACGGTTGATCTCGGCCGAGGATACAAGCACCTCTTCGGGTGCAACCGGCATATAAAGCTGCTCAAGGGAGAATTCCTCTATAATTCTGTCAAGAGAAACCGTAAACTTTGCGCTCATGGCACACAGTCCTCCTTAATTTCAATTTATCAGGTTCTATTATATAACAACAACGTAAAAAATAAAAGTACTTTTTTCGATAGCGTTGCTTTTGGACAGGTAAAATGGTAAAATATAACTAAGAAGGATATAAAAATATCTTTAATTTACAGAGGAGTGGAGATAGTGGGTTTTTTGGGATATATCTTAACAGGCTTTTCGGTATCAATGGATACTCTGGCGGTAGGCTTGGCCAAGGGCATGGCCATGAAAAAAATGCAAAAGACCGCCCCTTTTATAATAGGCGTTTTCTTTGGCCTGGGTCAGGCGGTTATGCTGTGCGCGGGATATTTTTCCGCCGGCATCGTATCGGGTTTTCTGACCGCGGTTTCGCACTGGATAGCCTTTGGCCTGCTGGCTCTGGTGGGCGCAAATATGATACGCGAGGCCTTTGAAGACGATGACGATGATGACGACAGGGTAGACGGTAAAATGGATATAAAATCGCTGCTGGTGCTGACACTTGCAATGAGCATGGATTCTCTGGCGGTCGGCGTGTCCTTTGCTTTTATAAAGGGCGTAAATATTTGGCTTGCAATGCTTGCCGCTGCTGCAGTGACATTTTTAATAACCGCCGCAAGCGTGTTTGCAGGACATAAATTCGGAGACCGGTTTGGCAAAAAAGCCGGAATGATCGGCGTAATCATTCTGATACTCCTGGGCGTAAAGGTTTTGCTGGAGTATTTCGGAATTTTAGGCTGATTTATCGGCAAAAGACATTTCCCAAAACAGTGCTTTTATTAAAGGGGAGTAAAAATGTTCAAATTAGTATCGGAATATAAACCTACCGGCGACCAGCCGGAGGCAATAGATAAGCTTGTGGAGGGTCTTAATAAGGGCTGCCGCGAGCAGACCTTACTCGGCGTAACCGGCAGCGGTAAAACCTTTACCATGGCCAATATTATCGATAGGGTCAACAGACCCACCCTTGTGCTTGCCCACAACAAGACCCTTGCGGCTCAGCTCTGCAACGAATTTAAAGAGTTCTTCCCCGAAAATGCGGTGGAGTTTTTTGTATCATACTACGACTACTACCAGCCCGAAAGCTACGTTCCCACCACCGACACATACATTGAAAAGGATTCCTCGATAAACGACGAGATAGATAAATTGCGCCACTCGGCCACAAGCTCTCTTTCCGAGCGCAGGGACGTTGTGGTTGTCGCAAGCGTATCCTGCATTTACACTCTGGGCGACCCCATAGACTACCGCAATATGATACTTTCTCTTCGCCCCGGCGAGGTAAAGGATATCCGCGATATCATGCACAAGCTTGTGGAGATGCAGTACGAGCGCAACGACGTCAGCCTTTCCCGCAACAAATTCCGCGTACGCGGCGATGTTTTGGAAATTTTCCCCGCATATTCGGGCGAAACGGCCATAAGAGTGGAATTTTTCGGCGACGAGATAGACAGAATAACCGAGGTCAATCCCCTTACCGGCGAGGTGAAATCGGTGCTGGGACATATCGCCGTCTATCCCGCCTCCCATTACATTGTTCCGCCCGACAAGCTGACCGAGGCCATTGAGGATATTCTTGCCGAGATGGACGAGCGTGTGGAATATTTCAAGTCGGAAAACAAGCTTATTGAAGCTCAGCGCATAGAGCAACGCACCCGCTATGATGTGGAAATGCTGCTGGAGGTGGGCTTTTGCTCGGGAATTGAGAACTACTCCCGCGTGCTCTCCCGCAGAGAGCCGGGCAGCGTGCCCTTTACGCTGCTTGACTATTTCCCCGAGGACTTTTTGCTGTTTGTGGACGAGTCGCACGTTATGCTCCCGCAGGTGCACGCCATGTACGCCGGAGATTTTTCGCGCAAGAAAAATCTTGTGGATTTCGGCTTTCGCCTGCCCTCCTGTTTTGACAACCGCCCGCTTAAATTCGATGAATTTTACGAGAGAATAAATCAGGTCATTTTTGTAAGCGCCACCCCCGGATCCTTCGAGAGGGAAAAAAGCGCACAGATTGTCGAGCAGGTCATCCGCCCGACCGGACTTGTGGACCCTGAAATAAGCGTACGCCCCACCGACGGTCAGATAGACGACCTTATATCCGAGATTAATATGCGCACCGAAAAGGGTATGCGCACACTCGTTACCACCCTGACAAAGAAAATGGCGGAGGATCTGACCTCCTTTTTGGAGCGCAGCGATATAAAGGTGCGCTATATGCACCACGGCATTGATACGGTCGAGCGTATGGAGATCGTTCGCGATTTGCGGCTTGGCGAATTCGACGTGCTTGTGGGAATCAATCTGCTGCGCGAGGGTCTTGATATCCCCGAGGTGGGACTTGTCGCAATTTTAGACGCCGACAAGGAGGGCTTTTTGCGCAGCGAGAGCTCGCTTGTCCAGACCATAGGCCGCGCGGCGAGAAATGTCGAGGGTACGGTAATTATGTACGCCGATGAGGTCACGCCTTCAATGGAAAGAGCGATAGGCGAGACCAACCGCCGCAGGGAAATTCAGATGAGATACAACGCCGAGCACGGCATTACCCCGCGCAGCGTTACCAAAAAGATCGCCGACGTTATCGAGATAACCATGGGCGAGGGCAAAAAGCAGGGCAACAAATATCTCACCCGCGAGGAGCGTGCAAGGCTTATCGACAGCCTTACAAAGCAGATGCGCCAGGCTTCGGCCATGCTGGAATTTGAACACGCCGCCTACCTTCGCGACAGAATAAAACAGCTCAAGTCACTATCGTGACGGATATGTGTTGCATCACTTCGGGCAGCACCCGCAGGCGTGCTTTGGCATTACGGGACTTTTGATGCCCGAATAGGCTTCCCCCTGGAGGGAAGCCGCCACCGCAGGTGACTGATGAGGGGACAGCAGAACACTAAAATTTCCCCTCATCCGTCTTGCCTTGCGGCAATCCACCTTCCCCCGAGGGGGAAGGCTTGAATTTTCTCAAAATTTGATAAAAAATATGGCTTCCTTTACGCAAGGGAGCCTTTTTAGTCACTAAAAAGTTATATACCGCCAGAGCATGTCCCCACCGACAGGTGGAAACCAAAACGGACAGCACGCGATGCTGTCCGTTTTTCTCTGTGCGATTAATATTTATTATAGCGACAAAAAGTTCCGTAACGCCAGAGCATCGAAAGCGGACGTTGTCCGCCAAAAAAAGAGAAAATAAGTGTCCTTTATATTGAAATCTGCGCACAAAAAGAGTATAATATATAAAATTATACGCAAGAAAGGACGGTATGCGAAAATGGATGAAATGATTTCCAAAATTGTGGAAATGGACCGTCAGGCTCGCGCCCTTACCGAAAAGGCAAATGCAAAGAAAAGCCAATCCGAGAGCAAAATTGAACAGAGCCGGAAAGAACTGCTGGAAAAGCGCATGAACGAAGCGCGCGAAAAGCTGGACGCCCTGCGCGCCGAGGAGGAAGCTCTCTCGGAAAAGCGCTGGCAGGAGTTCTCCCGGAAAAGCGATAAAATAGTAGAAAAGTTTGAAAGCAGCTATAAAGAAAAAGGCGACAAATGGGTTGATGAGATCGTCAGCCGTGTAACCGGGAGCTGATATAAATGTCGACAATCACCGCGGCCAACGCCGTTTTGACAAAAAGCCGCTGTATGTACGGAAAAAGGCTCAAGGAAGAGGACTACAATGCGCTTTGCGCCTGCCGCTCGGTATCTGAGGTAGCCTTTTACCTTAAGACCCGCACCCATTACAGCGACGCTCTGCAGAATCTTGACGAGGGCACTGTGCACCGCCGCAAGCTTGAAGAGCTGTTATTCATAAAGGAATTTGAAGAGTTTGCCCGCCTTTGCAGATACGAGTTTGCGGGGGACGAGGGCTTTTCGGAATACATAATAATGACTGTGGAAATAAAGGAGATTCTGCGCTTTCTGCGGCTTCTTTTCGCCGGCAGCCCTTCGGAGTACCTGCTCAGCCTTCCGGTATATTTCGCCAGCCATTCGTCGGTAGACCTCTACGCCCTTTCGAGAGCAAAGAGCTTTTCGGAATTTTTGGATATAGCCGACCGCTCGCGCTACCGCAAGGCCTTTCGGCCTTTTAAGGGTGTGGAAAACCCCGATTTTGTTTCCATCGAGCACGCCCTTTACGGCTATATGTATTCGCGGCTTCTCGAGATTGTCGCCGCGCGCAAAAGCGGCGATGAGCGCGCCGAGCTTGAAAACATTTTCAGCACCCTGCTCGATACCAAAAACTTTTTACACATATACCGTTTAAAAAAATATTATAATTCGGACGAAAACATCATTCGCACCCTGCTTTTCGGCGGCAGCCACAAGATAAAAAAAGACATTCATGAGGCCATGATAACCGCCCCCGACGCCCAGACGGTGCTGGATCTGATGAAAACCCGCACCCCCTACGCCAAATACTTTGAAGAAAAAGGCGTTACTCCCGACAACATTTACAGCAGAATAAAATTTCATACTGCAAAAAAATACATTCACTATTCCGTCAATCCCTCGGTGGTCATGCTCAGCTACATAATGCTCTCGCAAATTGAGCTGGGCAACATTGTAAACATCATCGAGTGCGTCCGCTACGGTCTTCCCCAGGAGGAGACGGCGGAAATGATTACGGTTTAATGCAATAGAAAGGTGGTTATTTGATGGCGGTAACAAAAATGAAGCTGGTCAAACTTATCGGACCGATGAGCCAGCTTGACGCGGCGCTCGAGAAGTGCGTAGCCGGCGGCGACTTCCATCTTGACCAGGCAATGTCCTTCTTTTCGGCCTCGCAGGGCTTTACCCCGATAAATGAGGAAAACCCCTACACCCAGCTTATCGCGAGGTTTGGAGAGCTTACGGCGCAGACAAAGTTTTCACCGGTCGAATCGGGCGTAAAGGATTATTCCATTGAGGAGATAAACCGCTATGCCTCTCATCTCTCTGATAAACTGGCCTCTCTTCAGGCGCAGCGCAGGGAGCTGAGCGCAGAGCTTGACGATAAACTTAGTCTTGCCGACAGATTAGGTCATTTTAAAGGTCTCGATTTAGATTTAAAGGAGATTTTCGACTGCAAATATATAAAGGTGCGCTTTGGACGTCTGCCCAAGGAGAGCCTTGATAAAATGAAGCAGTACAACGACAATCCCTATATCATCTATTTCCCCTGCACTAACGACGGTCAGTACGTCTGGGGCGTATATTTTTCCCCGCTTGACAATCAGGCTGACGTCGACAGGGTATTTGCAAGCCTCTACTTTGAGCGCATGATGCTTCCCGAGGTCTCGGGCACGCCCGAACAGGCGGCAGCCTCCCTCGAAAAGGAGGCCGAGGAAATAAAGGCCCGGCTTGAGAGCATAGGCGCAGAGATAGATAAGGTCTGGGAGCAGGAGGGCGAGCAGTGCAGCTCGGTGGTCAGCTACCTCGGCCGCCGTTCGGCAGCCTTTGACCTGCGCAGATATGTCGCCAGCTTTAAGGATTCCTTTGTGGCGGCCGGCTGGATCCCCGCCGCGAGGGAGGATGAGATAAAACGCTCGCTCGAGAGCCTGCCGGGCGTTGAATGTACCTTTGAAAGAGCCGAAGAGGACGAGGGACACTCACCCCCGGTCAAGCTCAAAAACTTCAAGCCCTTCAGGCCATTTGAGATGTATGTCGAGATGTACGGTCTGCCCTCCTACCGCGAGGTTGACCCCACACCCTTTGTGGCTATAACATACTTCCTTATCTTCGGCATAATGTTTGCCGACGTCGGTCAGGGACTGTGCCTTGCGCTTGTCGGCTGGCTGTTTATGTGGAAGATGCTAAAGATGAAGCTCGGCAAAATTCTTGTTCCCTGCGGAATTTCATCCGCGATATTCGGATTTTTGTTCGGCTCGGTATTCGGCTTTGAAACGGCGCTTAATCCGCTTTGGACGCGTCTGGGATTTAATTTCGAGCACGGCAAGCCCATTGAGGTTATGGATTCGCCCATAACCGTGCTGCTTGCCACAATGGGAATAGGCGTTTTGCTTGTTATAATCGCCATGCTGATAAATATTTACTCCTGCCTTAAACAGCGGCACTTGGGCAAGGCGCTGCTAGGCAACAACGGTCTTGCGGGACTTGTATTTTACGCGGGACTCTTAGGCGGACTTGCCGCCCAGCTTCTGCTTGGCAAAAAGGTCTTTACCACGCCCTATATAATCGGCGTAGTTGTTATTCCGCTAATCCTTATATTCCTCAGTGAGCCGCTCGGCGAGCTGCTGGAGGGAAAAAAGGACTGGATGCCGAAGAAAATCGGAGATTTTCTTATTCAGAATATATTTGAGATGATGGAGTATATGCTCTCATACATCTCCAACACCCTCTCGTTTATGCGAGTAGGCGCATTTATATTCATCCACATAGGCATGATGCAGGTTGTCTTTGCCCTTGCGGGCGTTACCGAGGGCAGTCCCCTTTCGGTGGGTTCGATAATTGTGCTTGTACTCGGCAACATCTTTGTAATGGCTATGGAAGGTCTGCTGGTAGGTATCCAGTCGCTCCGTCTTGAATTTTACGAGCTGTTCAGCAGATTTTTCGAGGGCTCGGGACGTCCCTTTATTCCCGTGCGTATTAAAGACCCCGTAAAAAACTAAATGTTATATAATTTTTGGAGGTAAATGTTATGTATTATGCTATCGCAGCCATCGCGGCACTCGCTATTGTCGTTATTTCCTATTTCACCGCCACTTATGTTTTCAAAACTCACAAGAGCGGCGCAAAGGCCGTTCGCGCAAACCTTCTTGTTTTCGCTGTTCTTTCGGTATTTCTCTTCTCGGCAGGAATGCTGGGCGTTTCCGCGGCTTCCGACAACACAGCCGACGCGGTAACAACCACCGCCGCCACAACAGGCGCAGTCGAGACAGAAGAAGCCGCTCCCTCCTCCGGCAATAACATTAATCAGGGCATTGCCTTTATCGCTTCCGCACTTGCAGTAGGTCTTGCGGGCATAGGCGGCGGTATCGCCGTTGCGGCAGGCGCTCCCGCGGCTATCGGAGCTACAAGCGAAGACCCCGCAAACTTCGGTAAAGCCCTTATCTTCGTTGCTCTGGGCGAAGGTATCGCCATTTACGGTCTGCTTATCTCCTTCCTTATTTACAGCGCCGCAAGCAGCATGTAACCTATTTTATCCCCAAAACGGGAGTGAAATTCGATGAAATTCTTTTTGATAAGCGATAACACCGACACCTGCACGGGTATGCGCCTTGCGGGTATAGAGGGCGTTGTTGTGCACACGGCAAAAGAGGTTGAAGCCCATCTTCAGGCGGCAAAGGACGACCCCGAGATAGGAGTTGTTCTTATAACCTCGGGACTTACCGCCCTGTGCCCCGAGCAGATTTACGATTTAAAGCTCAATTGCAGACGCCCGCTTATTGTTGAGATTCCCAATCGCCACGGCGACGGCAGAGCGGAGGATTCTATTGCCCGCTATGTGCGCGAGGCGATCGGAGTAAAGATTTGAGGTGTAAGTTTTGCAGCAACAGGAAAACAACAAGCTTGCCAATTTTTTGCATGCTATAAACGAGTACGCCGAAAGGCAGAGCATAGAGATAGAAGAAGAAACCGAGCAGTTTATGAGCAGGGAACTGAAAAAAGCCGAGGACGACGCCAACCGCGAAGCCTACTACTTTATTCAGCACGAGCTCTCAAAGATGAAAAACGAGATAAGCGGCGACTACTCCCGCAAGGAGATGGAGCGCCGCCGTCAGCTGCTTGAAAAGCGCGCCGCCATTACGGCGGAGGTATTCGACCGCGCAAAAAGCAGACTTCTCCAGTACACAAAAACCGAAAATTACGGCAAAAAGGTCACCCTTAACGCCCGTAAATCGGCGGTAATGTTCGGCGATTACATGGGTTCGGCGGAATTTTACATCCGTCCGGGCGACAGCGTCGCGCGCGACCATCTGCACGCAGTTTTCGCAAACAACGCGGTACACGAAACCGATGATATAAAAATCGGCGGTTTCAGGGCGGTCAACCTCAACCGCTCGGTGGTCGTTGACGCCACCCTTGACACCGCGCTGGACGGTCAGCGCGAGTGGTTCCTTGAAAATTCCGGACTCAGTATAAGCGAGGTGTAACCGGTGGAAAAACATTTTTTGATAAGCGGCATAAACGGCCCGGTAATAACCGTTAAAGAGGTAACCGAGCTTACCATGATGGAAATGGTATATGTCGGTCAGCAGAGACTTGTCGGCGAGGTCATCGGTATTTCCAGCGGAACTACCACCATTCAGGTTTACGAGGACACCTCGGGACTTTGTCCCGGCGACCCTGTTTACGGCACGGGCACGCGTATGTCAGTCAGCCTAGGCCCCGGCATACTTGACAATATTTACGACGGTATACAGCGCCCCCTAAAGGCTATCGAGGCCGCCGGCGGAGCCTTTATAAACAGAGGCTCGGTGGCAGCTCCCCTTGATA
>JAFRVM010000317.1 GCA_017438505.1 Clostridia bacterium
AGGTCAGCTGCCGATACCTTCCGTGCGGCGGCTATCGACCAGCTTGTTATATGGGCAGAGAGAGCGGGCTGCGACATCGTAAAACACAAAGAGGGCAGCGACCCCGCGGCGGTTGTTTTTGATTCTATTTCAGCCGCCAAAGCCAGAGGCGCGGACATTGTTATTGTCGATACCGCAGGCAGACTTCACAACAAAAAATATCTTATGGATGAGCTTGCAAAAATCGGCAGGGTAATAGACCGGGAACTTCCCGACGCAGATAAAGAGGTTCTGCTTGTGCTCGACGCCACAACAGGTCAGAATGCCGTCAATCAGGCAAAGGCGTTCAAGGACACCGCGGGACTTACAGGCATTGTGCTTACAAAGCTTGACGGCACTGCAAGAGGCGGCGTTATCCTTGCTATAAAAGAGGAACTGGGCGTACCGGTAAAGTATGTCGGAGTGGGTGAACAGGTGGACGATCTGCAGGTATTTGAGCCTGTGGAATTTGCCCGCGCTCTTTTTGAAAAAGAAGACAGTGAGGATGAGCAGTAATGGAGCGGTTTGTTCTTGCCTCCAACAATAAAAAGAAAATGAAAGAGATGCGCCGCATACTCGAGCCGCTGGGCTTTGAAGTTGTGACGGTCGCAGACGCGGGCTTTGAGCCCGTAGACGTTGAGGAAAACGGCTCGACATTCGAGCAAAACGCGTATATTAAGGCAAAAGCGATATGCGAATACACGAAATTTCCCTCTATTGCAGACGACAGCGGACTTTGCGTGGATTTTCTCGACGGCCAGCCGGGAATTTACAGTGCGCGCTTCGGCGGCGAGGGTCTTGATGACACAGGGAGATACGAGCTTTTACTGCAAAAGCTCGCAGGCGTTCCCAAGGAAAAAAGAGGAGCTCAGTTTGTATGCTCAATCTGCTGTGTCTACCCGGACGGCAAGGTGATAAGAGCAAACGGAGTGTGCAAAGGTTTTATTTCGGAAAAGCCGAGCGGAAACGGCGGGTTTGGTTATGACCCTGTATTCTTATTGCCCGACGGCAGGTGCTTTGCCGAGATATCCGATGAACAGAAGGATTTGTTTAGTCACAGAGGGCTTGCTCTGCGTGAGTTTGCCGAAAAAATGACTGGAAAGGTTGAAAATTAAGTGCTTACATCAAAACAGAGAGCGTACCTGCGCGGTCTTGCCAACTCTTACGAGGTTATTCTGACGGTCGGCAAGGGCGGCGTTATAGATACTGTAATAAAACAGGCGGACGAAGCCCTTGAAAAGCGCGAGCTTATCAAGGGAAGCTTGCTTGAAACCTCGCCCGAGAGCTGCCGCGAGTGCGCCGAGAAAATTGCGCAGGGAGCAAAGGCCGAGGTCGTGCAGGTAATAGGCAGAAAGTTTGTCCTTTACCGTAAAAACGAAAAAGAGCCTGTAATTGTGCTCCCCAAGGCTTCGAAAAAATGAAAATAGGTGTTTTCGGGGGCAGCTTTAACCCCATACACAAAGGGCATATAAATCTTTGCGAGATTGCCGCAAAGGCCGCAGGGCTTGACAGGATCATTCTTATTCCCGCCGCGGTTTCCCCATTTAAAACGGGATATTCGGTTTCCGATTCCGACCGCCTGCAGATGTGCCGACTGGCGGTGGAGGATTTGCCGCTGTTTTCGGTCTCGGATATCGAGCTTGCGCGCGGCGGTGTAAGCTACACCGTAGATACCCTGGCTTTGCTGAAAAAAGAGTACCCGCACGATGAACTTTATCTTATAGTCGGCGCGGACAGCTTTTTGACCCTTGATAAATGGAAGGACAGCGGTGAGATTTTGCGGCTTGCAGCCGTATGCACAATGCCGAGGGAAGACGTGGGCATAGATGAACTGGAAGGGTATAAGAAAAAGCTTGAAGCTTTGGGCGGCAGAGTGGTAATTGCGCGGGCAAAACCGTATGATTTGTCGTCCACCGAGGTGCGCGGACTTGCCGCACACGGCATAGATGTAACCCCGCTGACAGGGGAAAGGGTAGCGGCTTACATAAAAAACAACAGACTGTATACGGAGAACAATGCTATGGAAAGAATTGACGAATACTACGCGAAAATGGACGAGTATACCGAAATACTTCGGAAAAGACTTACCAAAAAGCGCTTTGAGCACTCGGTCAATGTCTGCGCCGAAGCGGTAAGACTTGCCAAAAAGTACGGCTGCGACGAAAAAAGAGCCGCCGTTGCGGGGCTTTTGCACGATGTTATGAAGGACACCGACAAAGAGGAACAGCTTACATATATGCTGACCCACGGGATGGGCATAAGCGAGCTTGAACTGTGTACTCCCAAGCTGTGGCACGCCATGGCGGGCGCGTGTTATATTCAGAACACGCTGGATATCTACGATGACGACATTGTAAACGCCGTAAGATATCACACCACCGCAAGGGGCGGTATGAGTCTTCTAGAAAAGATAGTCTATCTTGCTGACTATACCTCCGACGAGCGCGATTACGACGGCGCGGACGAGATGAGGGCGGCTGTCGATATAGGACTTGAATACGCCATGGAGGCGGCGCTCAAATTTTCTATTGAGGATTTAGTCGCGCGTCAGAGAGCTATTCATATAGATACCGTAAATGCATATAATGAAGTTGTTATGATAAAGCTTAAAAAATAAAGGAGACTTAACGATGGAATCAAAAGATCTTGTAAAGAAAATAGTTAAAATTCTCGATAAAAAGAAAGGCGCCGAGATAAAGGTTATCAAAATCGACGACCTTACCGTTATCGCCGATTATTTTATAATAGTTACCGGTACAAGCTCCACTCAGGTAAAGGCGCTTGCCGGCGAGGTCGAGTTTATGCTCAAGCAGGAGGGAATTGCCGCGAGAAATATCGAGGGTCACAACTCCAACACATGGATACTTATGGACTACAATTCGGTAATAGTTCATGTGTTTTACACCGAGACAAGAAAGTTTTACGACCTCGAACATCTCTGGCAGGACGGCACAGAGGTGGATATCAGCGAAATAATAGAGGAAAATGCGGCGGAATAACCAATAATATTGCTGTTTTGACACTGTTTAGTAGTTAAAGTTTTAAAAAATGATAATTTATTATCAAAACTCTTTTCATTTTTTGAAACTTGTAATATAATAATTAAGTAAATTTTTTCAGGAGTGTGAAAAGTTATGGCATTGGTAAATACTACCGAAATGTTCAAAAAGGCTTATGAAGGCGGCTACGCTATCGGCGCTTTCAACGTAAACAATATGGAGATCGTTCAGGGTATTGTTGACGCCTGCAAAAACCTCAACAGCCCCGTAATACTTCAGGTTTCCTCCTCCGCCCGCAAGTACGCAAGACACGCATACTTAAAGGCAATGGTAGAGGTCGCAGCGCAGGAGACAGGACTTCCCATCGCGCTTCATCTTGACCACGGTCCCGACTTTGAGACATGCAAGAGCTGCATCGACGGCGGCTTTACATCTGTAATGATCGACGGTTCTCACTTCTCCTTTGAAGAGAACATCGCCGTTACCAAAAAGGTTGTTGACTACGCTCATCAGTACGGCGTAACCGTAGAGGGCGAGCTCGGACAGCTTGCCGGTATCGAGGACGAGGTCAATGTTGCCGCTGATAAGGCAAGCTACACCGACCCCGCTCAGGTACAGGAATTTGTAGAAAAGACCGGCGTTGACTCCCTTGCAATCGCCATCGGCACAAGCCACGGCGCATTCAAGTTCAAGCCCGGCCAGAAGCCCCAGCTCCGCTTTGACATTCTGCAGGAGGTTTCCGACAGACTTCCCGGATTCCCCATCGTTCTTCACGGCGCTTCGGCAGTTGTTCCCTAGTATGATGACATGGTCAACCAGTACGGCGGCAAAATGCCCGACGCTATCGGCATTCCTGAAGATATGCTCCGCAAGGCTGCTTCCATGGCGGTTTGCAAAATCAATGTTGACAGCGACCTTCGTCTTGCCATGACAGCTGCAATCCGCAAGCACTTTGCTCTCGAGCCCTCTCACTTTGATCCCCGCCAGTATCTCGGCGACGGCAGAAACGCCATTACAGAGGTTGTTGAGCAGAAGATTAAGTACATTCTCGGTTCCGAAAACAAGGCATAATTTTTGCAATAAATCAAGGCGGCTTGGAATTTTCCAAGCCGCCTTTTAAGTTTATTTTTTAATCAGTTGATGCGATATAGCGTAAATTCGTCCACGTCGGCGAAAATTTTTGAGCTCTCGTGGTCAACATTGACTACGCATCTGTCCTTG
>JAFRVM010000318.1 GCA_017438505.1 Clostridia bacterium
TCGCCACCTCGGGCGGAAGCGGTATGGGCGAGACAAACAAAAATCTGCTAATAAGCTGCATCGGCGCAAATTTACTCGAAGGCAGAGTTTTTAAAGCACGCACTACACAGGAAGAACTGCGAAATTGGGTAAGCACCCTGAAAATTTAACCTACCATACTAGCGGAATAACCTTGTATTTGACCTTTTTCTTGTATTCTGCATAGCCCTCAAGTCCCTGTTCGAGCACCTTTTCCTCGTTTTTAATGCGCAGGGCAATAATGGGAATATATAAAAGCAAGATTGCAAATGAAATCGGTGAGCCCAGCACAATTCCCATGGAGAGGAACAAAAAGAGGGTTGCGCAGTACATAGGATGGCGTACGATTCCGTATAGTCCCGTATCTATAACCTTCTGATTTTCCTGTACCTCCACCGTTCTGGAAAGGTATGCGTTTTCACGCATAACCTCGGCATACATTATATACGAAAGCAGAAATACCGCCGCTGCGGCTATAACCGCCCACCTCGGCAGAGTTATCCACCCGTAGCGGAAATTAAGCCCCGCGACAATAAACGCCGCAAGGAACATAACGGCGCTCAGAACAAGCACCGCCTTTTGCTCTTTTTCCTCTTCCTTTGCGTTTAGGCGTTTGGCAAGCAGCCCGGGACTTTTTATCATCATAATAATTCCCGCAAAAAACATCGGCACAAACAGTATTATAATGAATAGCCGGCCATGCGGAAAGTCAAGCGTACCCGCGGGCACAAAAACAAGCAGAGATATCAAAAGCAGTCCGGCGATAAACTTTCCCAAAGCCTGAAAAAACAATTTAACAGTCATAATAACACCTCAAGTAAAATGCTCCCTATCCGAAAACGGATAGGGAGCGTCTTATTTTACCTCTTATTTAACATAAACTTTCTTTTTAAAGGTAAATACTGCGGCAAGACCGATAAGGGACATTGCCATAAGCATGATCCAGAGACCTGCGCTGAAATTATCGCCTGTTTTGGGAACAAGGATATGAGTATTTGTGATAATAAATCCGTCAATCATATTTCCGATAACCTCAGCCTCGTAACCCGAAACCGCTGCTTCTTCAACTGTATATGCGATTTCCTGACCGTTTTCGAACTTGGGAAGATCTGTAAATTCGCCTGCCCAGCCGTTTGCCTCGTCAAGAGTAAGAACAGCGCCTTCAACAGCCTCACCGTTTGCAAGGAGCTTAACGGTTACGCTTGCGGGACGTATGCCGTCTGCGTTGTCGGAGTCATTCCAAACCTTGGAAACGGCTACGCTTGTTTTTTCGATTTCGTGGGTATTTGTGATAACAAATCCGTCTATCTCAGATGTGTAGCCTTCAACCTCTGTTGTTTCAACAATGGTATACTCGATCTCCTGACCGTTTTCGAACTTGTAAAGGTTTTCAAAGCTGACCTTCCAGCCGTCTGCTGCTGTAATCTCGGCAGAATCGCACTCCTCACCGTTTGCAAGAAGCTCTACCGAAATGCTGTCGGGACGAATGCCGTCACGGTTTTCGTCATCTTCCCATGCCTTTGTGGCTGTAACCGTGATAAGCTCGGGCTCGTGAGTGTTTGTGATAACAAATCCGTCTTCCATAGAACCGGCAACCTTGGGTGTGTAACCCTCGATGGGCAGCTCCTGAACGCCGTATGTAACCTTAACTCCGAGATTGAACTCTTTAAGCTCTTCAAATGTGCCTGCCCACTGGTTTTCCTCGGAAAGGGTGATTGTCTTGCCTTCAACGGCCTTGCCGTTGGCAATAAGCTGAACTGTGATGGAATCGGGACGGATACCGTCGCGGTTGTCGTCGTCAATCCATTCCTTGCTTGCGGAAACTTCGATAATGCTGGATTCGTGTGTGTTGATTACGTTGTAGCCGTCGATTTCGGTCTCGTAACCGTCTACCTTGTCCTCGGCTATTGTGTAATTGATCTCGCTGCCCTTTTTGAATCTGGGAAGTCCGTCAAATGTCCACTTCCAGCCGTCACCGGCTGTAACTGTCTTTGTGCCCTTGACGCCTTCATCATCGGAAACGGTGATGGTAATGGAGTCGGGACGTTTGCCGTCGTTGTTGTCGTCATCGTTCCATGTCTTTTCACCGGAAACTGAAATTTTTTCGGGCTCATGGGTGTTTGTAATAACAAAACCCTCGGTCATATCGCCGGTGATATCGGGTGTGTAGCCTTCAACGGGAATTTCCTCAACGGTGTACTGGATCTCTGTGCTGCCGTTATACTGGAGCAGATCGGAGAATGTGCATTTCCAATCTGTATCTTCAGAGATGGCGCGGGTCATTCCTGTATCGATTTCGTCGGCAAAAAGTCTGATGGTAACGCTGCCGGGGCGCTTGCCGTCCTGATCGTCTGCGTCATCCCATACCTTGCTTACGCTTACGTCAATTGTGGGGGGAACTACCTTGTTTGTAATGGAGCTTCCGTTAGCCTCTTTGGAAGCCTTGTGGTAGTCGCCGATTTTAAATGTAGACCAATCCGAGGTGCTGTGGAACGAAATAGTATCGGTCTCATAGTCAACCGTCATTTTGCCGTCGGTGCCTTCACCGCTGATAAAATTACTGGAGGCGCTTATGCCTGCGGAATTTGCAACAACCTGTCTCTCGGCGGGTGTAAGGGGGTCAGGAGTCCAAACTGTGTAGCTGTTGCCTTTTTTTACAACTATAACCGACTTGCCC
Source organism: Clostridia bacterium (assembly GCA_017438505.1). GTDB lineage: Bacteria > Bacillota > Clostridia > Oscillospirales > Acutalibacteraceae > RGIG2835. The sequence goes on from JAFRVM010000318.1 coordinate 2,696, forward strand.
GCGCCGCTTCTTGTGATATTCAGCTCGCTGCAGGGAGTGATGGTCTGCCAGTTTCCGCCGCCCTGGAAAAGCTCAAAAGTAACGTCGGGATCCTTATGTGCCGATTCCTCGTAATCAGCAACCTCATTTTCAACTACCTTGAACTTGAAGCTGCCGCTGCTGTTGTAAAGGGGCTCTTCGGAAATGTCAAATTCGCACTTCCAGTTGTTGCTGTCGCTTACGGTTGCACTTGCTACGCTTGTAGCAGTGGAAGCGTCGAATGTGCCCTGATACTTGTAAAGAGTAACAGTGATGCTGTCGGGACGAAGGCCCAGCTCGTCTGCATTGTCATCCCAGATTTTTTCAAACGGAACCTTAAGCTCGCCTTCAATGGGTGAAAGCTCACCCTCGGCAAAGGCCATTACAGGAACCATTGAAAAAACCATGCAAAGAGAAAGCAACAGGCCAAAAATACCCATTATCTTCTTTTTCATAATGTTTTCCTCCTACGTTTACGGACAGTTGTCCAAATTAGTACATTAAAATGCATATATATTGTATCACCGGTATATAGTATAGTCAAGCCCAAACAGGCAAAAATCCACACAAAAAAGGCAAAAAACATAAATTTCTTTTTTATATTTATAAAAATTGACAAAAAATGACCTATAAAATATAATTTAAGAGTATCAAACATCAAGGAGGGCAAAAATCATGCGTCTTTTTATTGCCATAGGATTTGACAACGCAGCAAAAAAAGAGCTCGCCGGAAGCACTTTGCTGCTGAAAAACGCCTGCGAAAGAGGTAGCTTTTCAAGAGATGAGAATTTTCATCTTACGCTCGTATTTTTAGGAGAAATTGAGCGTGTAAAGCTTAAAACCATTACAGATGTTATGGATAGTACCGCTGTTTCACCTTTCGAGATGAAAATTGCCGGGTTTTCACGTTTTCGGCGTGATGACGGGGATATTCTGCTGCGCAGGCTGGAATATCCGGCCGAATTAACAGAACTTCATGCGCAGCTTTACTCTGCTTTAAAGGTAAAAGGCTTTACGCTTGAGAGCCGCAAATTCTCCCCTCACATAACCCTTGCCAGACGTGCGGTACTTGCGCGCGGTGTGTCGCTGGAATCACTTTCCGATGTAATAGAGCCGATTTGCGTAAAAGTCGATTCAATTTATCTCATGCGTTCCGACAGAACCGGAGGAATGTTAACCTATACACCTTTACACAAAACAGTGCTAAAAAAAGACGGTTGAGAACGCTTCTCAACCGTCTTTTGAATGCTGGCGATTAATTATTGTGGTTGTTTCTGCGGGGAGGTCTTCTGTCGCCGTGGGAACGTCTGGGAGAATCGTCAACGTCGTTTTCGGGGGTGAGACCTTCAACCTCAATAAGAGCGTCTCTGCGGGAGAGATTGAGTCTGCCCTTATCGTCGATCTCGGTAACCTTAACTATTACTTCATCGCCTACGTCTACAACATCGGTAACTTTGCCTACGCGCTTAACATCGAGGCGGGAGATATGAACAAGTCCTTCCTTGCCCGGAGCTATCTCGACAAAGGCGCCGAAGTCCATAATTCTTGTTACAACGCCCTTGTATATAGCGCCGATTTCGGGGTCATTGGCAATTGTATTTACAATGGAGAGGGCGCGGTTGCAGTCGTCGATATTTATACCGGAGATAAATACTCTGCCGTCGTCGTCGATGTCAACCTTTACGTTGCACTCCGCACAAATCTTCTGGATTACCTTGCCGCCCGAACCGATAACCTCTCTTATCTTGTCAACGGGAACGGTTGTGGAGAGCATCTTGGGCGCGTACTTGGAAAGCTCCGCTCTGGGTTCGGGGATAGCCTTGAGCATAACCTCGTCAAGAATGTAATTTCTTGCCTTGTGGGTCTTTTCAAGAGCTTCCTTTACCATCTCGGGCAGAAGTCCGCTGATTTTAAGATCCATCTGAATGGCTGTGATGCCGTCCTTTGTACCTGCTACCTTAAAGTCCATATCGCCGAAGAAGTCCTCAAGACCCTGGATATCAACCATTGTCATCCAGCGCTCGCCCTCGGTAATAAGACCGCAGGAAATACCTGCTACGGGAGCCTTGATAGGAACGCCCGCGTCCATAAGAGCAAGAGTGGAGCCGCAGATAGAGCCCTGAGAGGTCGAGCCGTTGGAGGATACAACCTCGGAAACAAGTCTTATTGCGTAGGGGAAATCTTCCTCGCTGGGAATTACGGGAACGAGAGCTCTTTCGGCAAGAGCGCCGTGGCCTATCTCACGTCTGCCGGGGCCTCTGGAGGGCTTTGTTTCGCCGACAGAGTAGCTGGGCATATTGTAGTGGTGCATATATCTCTTGAATTCCTCATCGTCGATGCCGTCAAGAAGCTGACGGTCGCTGATGGGGCCTAAGGTCGCGATTGTAAGAACCTGAGTCTGGCCGCGGGTGAAAAGTCCCGAGCCGTGAGTTCTGGGAAGAAGCGAAACCTCGGAAGCGAGAGGACGGATTTCGTCCATGCCTCTGCCGTCAACACGCTTTTTCTCATCGAGCAGCCAACGGCGGACAACAAACTTCTGAGTTTTGTACATGCACTCGTCGATTTTTGCTTCCTGTTCGGGATAAATTTCGTCAAAGTGCTCGTGTACCTTCTCGTAAACGGGCTTTAAGCGCTCGTCGCGGATTCTCTTGTCGTCTGTGTCAAGAGCGGCTTTAACATCCTCGATGGCAAAAGCCTTGATAGCCTCGAGCATTTCCTCGTCGGGCTCGTTTGAGGGATACTCAAACTTAGGCTTGCCGATTTCGGCGGCGATGCCGCGGATAAACTCGATAACAGCCTGGTTTGCGTTGTGACCTGCCATAATGCCGTTATACATATCCTCGTCGGATACGATGTTTGCGCCGGCTTCGATCATAGCGATTCTCTCGCTTGTGGAAGCAACGGTAACAGCCATCTGGGATTTATCCTTCTGCTCTGCGGTGGGGTTGATTACAAACTCGCCGTCAACAAGACCTACCGAAACAGCCGAGATAGGACCGTTCCAGGGAATATCGGAAATTGAAAGAGCTACCGATGTGCCTATCATAGCGGTGATCTCGGGTGAGCAATCGGGGTCAACCGACATAACGGTTGCAACAACCGAGCAGTCGTTTCTCATATCCTTGGGGAAAAGAGGACGAATGGGACGGTCGATAACACGGGAGGCAAGAATTGCCTTCTCGCTGGGTCTGCCCTCTCTTTTAAGAAAAGAGCCGGGGATTTTACCTACCGCGTACAGCTTTTCCTCAAAGTCAACCGACAGAGGGAAAAAGTCTATACCGTCTCTGGGCTTTGCAGATGCGGTAACGGCTACGTTTACAACCGTATCGCCGTAACGGACGAGACACGCGCCGTTGGCGAGCTGAGCGATTTTGCCGGTTTCAACGGTCAGGGGACGGCCGGCAAGCTCTGTTTCAAAAACTTTGAAATTTTCAAACATTTACTTTTGAACCTCCATATTAATTTTTACCGCTTCGGAGCTTCAAGGCTTAGCAATTAAACCGATTTCCGAATAAATATTCACTCGGACACCCGTTTGACTGCTATGCCGAAACTCTTTTTTGCGGTTTAGTCATAAAGGCAAGCGGAAAAATTCCGCTTGCCTTCCTTTTACAGTGATTACTTACGAATTCCGAGTCTTGCGATGATAGAACGGTATCTCTCGATGTCGGTCTTTATAAGGTAGTTAAGAAGGTTTCTTCTGTGACCTACCATTTTAAGAAGACCTCTGCGGCTGTGATGGTCGTTCTTGTTCTCTTTAAGATGCTCGGTTAAATCGTTGATTCTCTTTGTGAGAATAGCGATCTGAACTTCGGGAGAACCCGTGTCGCCCTCATGGAGAGCATATTCCTTGATAATCTGATCCTTTACTTCTTTCTGAAGCATTTTCTTTCACCTCTTTAAATATTTACCCTCCGTCTCAGAGCAAGGTTAGGTGATTTCCCGTAAAAGGGCAGCATCCCTGCACCGTGCCGGGGGCATAAAGCTATATGATTATAGCACATACTTTTATATAAGTCAAATAGTTTTTCAAACAGGCTTATATTTTTAATAGTATGGGCTGTTATCAACCGAAAAATGCAGCGTGCAGAGCGGCAACCGCCTTGTCGGAATCCTTCTTGTTGATAAGAACGGAAATCTTGATTTCGCTGGTAGCAATCATCTGGATGTTGATACCCGCTCCGTAAAGAGCCTCAAACATCTGAGAAGCTACGCCCGCGTGGGTCTCCATGCCCGCGCCGACGATCGATACCTTTGAGATGTCGGTATCGTAGATAACCTTTTCCGCTCCTACCGATTCGGAAAAGCTTGTAACTATCTCCAAAGCCTCGTTTAAGTGACCGAGCTCGGTTGTAAAGGTGATATCCTTTTTGCCGTCGCGGCCTACCGACTGAAGAATAATATCAATATTTATATTCTTAGCGGCAAGTCGGGAGAATATTTTAAAGGCAATGCCGGGCTCATCGGGGAGTCCGACTACCGAAATTCTAACTGTATCGTCATCCTTTGCCACACCGCTTATAAGCATTTTTTCCATTTTAACAGCCTCCTTAACAATAGTACCGGGATTATTTGTAAGCGATGACAGAACCTCAAGCTCTACGTTGTACTTTTTCGCCATCTCTACCGAGCGGTTGTTGAGCA
>JAFRVM010000319.1 GCA_017438505.1 Clostridia bacterium
TCAAAGAAAAAAGAAATAAACAATAGTACAAACCTCGGCAGATTTAGAGATTCGCTAATATCTGCCGAGGTATTATGTTTTTCCTAAATGTAAACGCAAAAATATTTGGTGTGTTAAATTTAGATTTATAAAAAAGAGAACCTGAGTACGCGAATTGCGCGCCCGGGTTCTCTTTGTTATTTTGCGTCAATCAGAAAGCGCGTTTCTCCATGTTGCAGGTTTAAACTGGTCTTTGAGCGGCAGGAGACGTTTATCAACATCAACGCCGAGAACGGAATTGAAGTTGTTTGTTGCCTGCATCTGCGCGCCGAAACCTACAATAATGATGATCTGCTCGTCAGTGTAGAACTTGCGCAGACCGTCAAGAAGCTCGTCGGAAACCTTTGTGGGGTCTTTAACAATCTGCAGACCGAGCTGCTGCAGAAGCGCCTCGTTTTCGGTCAGTTCAAGGTTATTGGGATCAAGCCCGAGTTCTTTAAGGTCGCTTATGAAGAAAAGCGAGCAGAGAAGGCACCCGTTTGTTGTGGAAACCGAATGAGCGTAAATTGTCGCCGCGCGAAGTCCGACCGCCTTTTCAAGGCTGCCCCATGAATCGTACCATCCCATAAACGCTTTATAAGTGCCGTAATCCTGAAGCATAACAAGCTTCATGTTGGTAACCTTGCCCGCAGCTTCCAGTTGTTCATACGCTTTTCTTGCTTCGCCTGTTAGCTGTTCAGGCTGTTTTATATTTACTCTTGCCATTATTGTGGCTCCTTTCATTTTTTGTTATTTACAGCGCGAGAGTCAGTATCTTTATTACAGCGTCCGCGTCAAGCGGAAGATAATGACCTACTTTGCCGTTTCTGGTGGCTCTTTTTGCCATGATTTCAAAATCTTTACCGTCAATTCCAAGCTCTGTCAGAGTCAATTTAAGACCCAGCTTTTTGTAGAACTCTGCAAGTTTTTCGGAAAGAATGTAAGCGCGCTCCTTTTCGGTATAGTCATACGAATCCGCGCCGAACACTCTGCTTGCCAAAAGCGCAAGTCTCCACGGCTTTATCTCGGCCATATACTTTATCCATGCGAGCGTGACCACTGCCATTCCCTCACCGTGGGTAATGTTGTACTGCGCGGAAAGCTCGTGTTCGATTCTGTGCGAACCCCAATCGGCACATCTTCCGGCGTCAAGGAAATTGTTGTGCGCCACACTCGCAAGCCACTGTATTTCTCCTCTGGCATTGACATTTGAGGGGTCTTTTAAAACCCTTTCAGCGTTAACGAGCAGCGCTTTGATTGCGCCCTCGATGAGATAATCGGTGGTGTCCGAATTTTTTTCATCCGAAAAATATCTTTCCAAAAGATGCGAAAGAACATCCGCTATGCCTGCCGAGGTCTGGTAAGCCGGCAAACCGACTGTGTATTTGGGATTCATAATGGCAAATTTGGGGATTATCCGGTCGTCTTCGAACCCGAGTTTCCATTCACCGTTTGAAATTATTGCCGCATTTGACGTTTCCGAACCGCTTGAAGCGGTTGTCGCAATAACTCCGACAGGGACAACACTTTCGGGCGATACGCCTTTTTCAAAAAAGTCCCACACATCGCCGTCGTACGGAATTCCCAGCGCTACCGCCTTTGCGGTGTCAATCGAGCTTCCGCCGCCTGCTGCAAGGACAAAGTCAACCTTGTTATTTTTACCGTGCCGTACCAGTTCTCTTACCAGGTCTACCGACGGATTGGGAACTACATTCCCGTTTTCCGAAAACGCTATGCCGAGTTCTTTTACGGCTTGTTCGACAGCGGAATAAATGCCGAGGGTTTTAATAAATTCTCCGCTGTAAACGAGCAGCAACGATTTTACATTATGAGCATGGAGCAGACCCTTGAGTTTTTTCTCGCTGTCTTCTCCGAACACAATCTTCGCCGGATTATAGTATTCAAATCCGATCATATCCTGTCTCCTTATTTGAGCGGAACAACCGCTCCGTCATAGGTGTCGTTAATAAACTTGCTTATTTCTTCACTCTGAAGCACTTCAACGAGAGCGAGAAGAGCCTCGTCATTTGCCTTTTCGGGAGTTGTCGCGATGATATTGCCGTATGTCTCAGCGACAAGCTGTTCGGGAGCAAGTTCCTTGAGCTGAATGTTCTTGGGATTGGAGGTGATGTCCTCAACTGTTGCGGTAATTCCCGCGTCCGCTTTAAGAGTGATTATTCCTTCCTGTGCGAGCAGCAGCAACGCTCTTGCCTCATTTGTCACATTGTTGGGAACAGCCACAATAGCTCCGTCGGGGAGATCGGCAAGTGATGATGTTCTGCCTGCGTAAATTCCGAAAGGCTCATTCGACAGCAACACATGCTGTTATATATGTTTGTAAATCTGCTGTACATCGTATTTTGCCTCCTTCGTTTAAGTTGCACTTATTATAGCGCGAAGAGGGCGGTTTGTAAATTCTCGGGGTTTTATCACCGGCAATAAGCAGAACTTATCGCCGCAATCAGATTTCCTTATAAGGCATTGCATTATTATTGCCGTTTTGCTATAATTATTTCACAATACAGATGATATAATAAGCCGTGTGATCAAATGTAAAAACTGTCAAAGGGGCGAAGTTATGCCGCGAAGTAAAAGTTTAGGGGATATTGTGGAAATCGAGCTGCCTGACGGTAAAAAGGCTTACGGAAGAGTTTACAGGGAATATACTGTCGGCATATTTAACGGCTTTTACGGTTCTGTCGAAGAACTGGATATTTCCGTGGGTTATTACAGATTTATCGGACTGTACAGAACCGATCTTAATAAATTGAGGACAGCTGCAAAACTGCCGTTTTCTGACACGGAAGACCCGTGGCCTCCGGACAAGGTTGTAGTTGACGCCATTACCGGCAAGGGAAGCTTATATCATCACGGGCAGATTTTTCCCTGTTCGTATGAGGAATGTAAAAATCTTGAGGTCTGCGCGGTGTGGCACACCTACCATGTGATAGACATGCTGATGGGAAATGAAAAATGGGACAAAACTATAAGAAAACCGCTGGATGTATAAAGCAGGTGAAAAGGATATGAAAAAGACCAAATACCCGATCAGCCGTGAGTTTTTTCCTTACAGCAAATTTACTCCGCCGGTCAGCCGAATGTTTGTAAAACTGGCGCAAAAAGGTATGAAAACTCCCGGATTTATTTACAAAGATTCTGACGTTGATGTACGCGTACAAAAAATTCCCGCGTATAGGGGAGGAGAGATAGAGCTTATCATTTTCACTCCCAAAGGCATAAAGACTCCCGCGCCGTGCTTTATTGGTATTCACGGCGGAGGCTTTGTCTTTGAGGGCTTTAGCAGTCACTTTTCTCATGCGCTCACCTATGCTAAAGAGGCAAAGTGCGTAGTGGTTTATGTGCGTTACCGACTTGCGCCCGGGTACTCTTTTCCATATCAGCAGGAGGATTGCTATGCGGCGCTCTGCTATGTGCAAAGAAATGCGGACAAACTGGGCGTTGACCCCGGTCGTATCGGAATTGGCGGCGACAGCGCAGGCGGTACGCTTTCGGTTACTTCCTGCATGATGGCGCGTGATCGCGGCAGCATTTTACCGCTGTTTCAACTGCTGATCTATCCATGGCTTGATGACCGCAACGTCAGCGAGTCCTATCACAAATACACCGATACGCCCATGTGGAACTCCACGCTGTCAAAAAAGGTCGGACCGCTTACCAACCCGAACCCGGCGTCGACTCCGCTTGCATATCGCTCGCCCGTGGAGGCGGAAAGCTTTGAAAACCTTCCGCCCGCATATATAGAGGTTGCCGAGTTCGACCCCCTGCATGACGACGGTGTTTACTATGCACAGCTTTTGCAGTCTGCCGGAATACAGACTGAATTACATGAAACAAAAGGAACAATGCACGGCTTTGATACTAAGGTAAATGCGCCTACCACACAGCGGATGCTTAAAAGCCGCACCAAATTTATGAAAAAAATGTTTAACTTATAAAAATACGGCGGGCATATATGAAGTGACCCCAAAAAGTTAGACAGAGTTTTCTATAAAACTTTGTAGAAAATGAATACTAAGCAGCCGAAATGGCTTGATGCCTGTGTTGAGCAGGTGTCAAGCCATTTAGTTTTAGCTTAATCCTGCGATTGTTGTAGTAATCCAAGTAATCCTCCAATTCCGAA
>JAFRVM010000320.1 GCA_017438505.1 Clostridia bacterium
ACCTCCGCAAGCTGTTCCTCTCCGTCCTCTTCAATGACTTCAAAGATATAATAGGTTCCCACTTCCTCCTCGACGCCGTCCTTGGGCAGCAGGGCAACATATCTTCCGTCGTCAGTCTGGATGGCGTCCAGAACCTCAAAAACGTGCTGCTGATCCTCATCGTCTATAAGATAGATAAGATTGTCTTCGTTGTTCATGTTAAAAGTACTCCTTGTAATTAAATCGTTGCTCAGGTTAAGCCCACTTTTATTATTTTACACTGACTCGTCCATTTAGTCAATAGTTTATCGGTTAAAAGTTTTGATATGTAAAATATATTTATTTTTTCAATTTTTTTCAAAAAAACTATTGACATTTAACAATTCATCTGTTATTATATAGATGCAAAGAGGAAATAAACCAAATTTACTTAGAAAAACAATTTAAGGAGATGATTCCCATGTACGATGAAATCAAACCTGTAGGAATCAGTCGTACAAAGTAAAAAGTTCCGGTTACAGAGTGTAAAAATAGTGCTTTTAAGAAAAAGCAAAGTTACCAAGTATGAGTTAGTTAATAACATTTACCGGTTAAGAATAATAAAAGAGAAAAATAAGTATTTACCTTTTCAGGTTAAAAAGTTTGTACGGCTAATTTAAAACAGAACCTAACTAAAACTTAATAATATAAAAAATCTTTTTTAGGAATGAGTCCGATGAAATTCTAAAGTTTAATCCAAAAACAATGAGAAGGGACTGAGTCCAAAGAACAGTTAAGTTCTCTCAGGAAATAACCTTAAAGTAAAAGGATCTCAAGAAGAAAAGAGAAAATTGGAATTGATAATGAAATGATCCCGTCGGCGTGTCTGTCGACGGGATTTTTTTATTTCTGGAAAAAACAAAGCCCGCCGAGTTTTCGGCGGGCTTATACTGTTATATAACTAGAGAATGTACACGTTGATTTTTCTTCTGCCGAAGTTGTAGCACTCACGCTCAGTGTTCATATAGAGGTCGCAGAGTACTCGGCCGGAGAGCATTGCTCCGCCTGTATCGGCAGCAACGGCGTAGCCGTAAACAAATTTACCGTCGGCGGATGTTATAAACATCCTTGTGCCGTAAGGAATAACCTTGGGATTGACAGCAACCTTACCTACTCCGGGCTTGCAGCCTGTGGAGCACTTAGCGCCCTTGGGGGCTGTGTATGCCGTACCTGTACCGGTAAGAAGTTTTTTATACTTTATGGTCTTGCCGTCTACGGTTATGGTGCCGCTCTTGGTATCGGTGTTTATTTTGCTCTTGGAGGAGCTTCCCGAGGATTTTGACGAGGCCTTTTTTGTAGTGGTAGTTGTTGTTTTTACCTTTGTGCCTACAAGAATTTTCTCGTTGACAGGCTTCTTTGTAACCTTTGTGGAAACGACCTTGGAGGAAACGCACTCGCCGTTTACATATTTATAACGGGTAATGATTTCCTTTTCACCGTTTACACCCTTTACCGATACCTTTGTCTCGCCCTTGAGCATAGATGAATCCTTAACCTTTTCGGTGGAATAAGCAACGCTTTGGGTGGATCTTTTGTCCTCAAAGGTTACACGGTCGATGTTGATGGTCATGCCCTCGGTTACCTGGGCGTCCTCTGCGGGAGTAAGAACATCATCCTGTCCTAAAGCGGGAATGCCCGCCTCAAGCAGTATGTCATTGACAAAACCGCCTACTGTCTCGATGCTGATCTCTTTGCCGCCGTCAACAATCGTAACAGGGAAAGCTCTCAGAATAACAATAGATCTTGTGTTGTCGTCAACAGAAGTTTCAACAACCTGATCGTTTACCGAAATAGCTACGCTTGCCTTATTTAATATTGTCTTTGTGTCACGTCTCATGGTTATAACAGTCGTTACCTCCTGGCCATCGCGGATGCTGACCGAGGTAAGATTTGCAGTAATCGCTACCGCAAGCATCGCACATACAACTGCAAGCATTACTACGGAAGCTGCACGGCTGCGAAGCTTTTCGCCAAGACCGCGAACTGCATTAATTACGTTACCCATAATTGCACTCCTTTAATACTATTTAAGAAAAATACCGAACTCCACCTCCGGCTCATCTGTCACCTGAGCGGCTATGTTTTTCGGCTGCGGGATTTACCCCTTCCCGCATCGTTTTCGTATTATAGACACCAATTTGGGCATTGTCAAATCCACAGAGTTAATTTTTTTGGTACATTTACACAAACAATCACAGGGTTATGCCTTGTGGCAAAAATGCCGCATATTCCCTTAAACCCTTGATACTGTAAGGAAAATACAGTTTCTCGGCACTTGTTTACATTTTTAACAATCATTGCATTTTTATGTGCAAAAGTACAGAAAACAAAGGTTTCAAAGTGGTTACAAAAGCATTTAATTATTTGAAATTTGTTTCTATAAAAAACATTTATTGGTTTTTATATGAAACTTTTTATTGTGTAAAAGCATGGATTTTCCCTGATTTTAAGCCATTTCACTTGTTTGTACACATATTGTTTGCCCCTCGTTGAAAATCAAAAAATTACCAAATTGTAAAACGCAAAAATATATTGTTTGTTTCTTTAAGAAACAGGAGCTTATGCTCATTTTATTTTGTAAATTATCATTCTGTTTATACTTTTGGTAGTGACAAGCAGGTGTTTTTGTGCTATGATTTCTATACTATATAATATAATTGGAAAGGCGGCGGATAGATTGCCTAATAAAATAGAAATCGACCTGCACGGTATGGAGGTTCTGCCCGCAAAGAAAAAGCTGCAAAAGCTTATTGCAAACTGCGGCAGCGATGTGACTGAAATCGTGGTTATCCACGGCTACCGCAGCGGTACGGGAATAAAGGATATGATAGCAACCGAGCTTAAAAGCAAACGCATCTGGGAAATACAGCAATCTATCCTCAACCCCGGAATATCCACCATATACCTTAAAAAGAGCAAATAACACGTCAAAACCGCCCGCAAACCTTAAATTTGCGGGCGGTTTTTCTATACTATTATATATATTATATTTTATCCCCAGACGTTTGAGTAGTATTTTGCTCCCTGTCTTGTCACGCCTTTAGCCTCGAAAAGCTCGCTTACCGTTACGCAGGCATACCCCATATCTTCAAGCTGCTCAAGAATCTCGGGCACAGCGGCTCTTGTGTTGGGCATTGTGCAGTGCATAAGAACTATCGCGCCGTCACGGGCGTTATTAACTACGCTGCTGACTATTTCTTCCTTTGTAATGCCCGACCAGTCGCGCGTATCAATGCTGCACCCTATGGCGCTCATATCGGGGAAAAGATTGAGCATGGCCGTGCTTGACGAGAGATAAGGCGGGCGGTATAGTACCGGAGTCTGACCGGTAAGGCCGTATATAAATTCATTTACAAACTCAATTTCCTCGATAGCCTCGGCAGGAGGAAGGGTAGTAAGGTCGTTGTGGGTTTTGGTGTGATTGCCAAGCTCGTGACCCTCGTTTGCTATTCTCTGAACAATCGAAGAGTTGTACTGAGCGTTGGTGTAGAGCACAAAGAAGGTGCATTTGGCGTTGTGCTCGGCAAAAGCGTCCAGTATAACTCCGGAATTTGCGTCGGGGCCGTCGTCAAAGGTAAGGGCTATGTATTTATCTGCTGCGGGAACTGTGCGGATAACGGTCACCTCGCAGACTGCCGTAAGACCGTTGCATGTTGTTGCGGTAAT
>JAFRVM010000321.1 GCA_017438505.1 Clostridia bacterium
GGGCGACATGGAATAAATGCCGGGCAGATCGGTTACAAGAGTGTTCGGATACCCCTTTATCGCACCGTCCTTTCGGTCGACCGTCACGCCCGGAAAATTGCCGACGTGCTGGTTTGCGCCCGTGATCTGATTGAACAGTGTGGTCTTGCCGCAGTTTTGATTGCCGACAAGAGCAAAGGTGAGAAGTGTATCGTCCGGCAGAGGATCGCCGCTCCCCTTGGGATGAAACTTTCCCCCCTCGCCGAACCCCGGGTGGGATGCCACTTTCGCTTTCGGCTTTCTTTGCGGAGAATCCGCCTTTGCCCTTGCGGTCTCCACTTCTATCTTATCTGCATCCGCCAGGCGGAGAGTAAGCTTGTATCCACGAACCAGCAGCTCCACGGGATCACCCATCGGCGCATACTTGACCACCTTTATCTCCGTACCGGGAATCACTCCCATATCGAGAAAATGCTGTCGCAGCGCACCCTCGCCGTTCAACTTTTTTACAACGACGCTTTCCCCGATTTTTGTGTCCTTTAATGTTGCCATAAAGACACCCTCCATATATACTTTTTACTCATCCCGCAAATTTCCGTGAAGAGGGTTTGAATTTGTGTCATATTTGTGTCATACCGCCCGATTTTTGCACGGTTTTAAACGGTCTGAAAATGAACTAAGCCCCGAAAAACGTTGATTTTTCGGAGCTTGTGAAATTGAACTTTGTTATCTCTTTGAGAACTGCGGAGCGCGGCGGGCGCCTTTGAGACCTTATTTCTTTCTCTCTTTCATACGAGGATCTCTTGTAAGGAAACCTGCCTTCTTGAGTACGGGACGAAGTTCCTCGTCATACTGAAGAAGCGCTCTGGAAAGTCCGTGACGGATAGCGCCTGCCTGACCGGTAACGCCGCCGCCTGCAACCTTGCATACTATATCGAACTTTTCGCCTGTTCCGGTAAGCGCAAGAGGCTGACGCACGATAAGCTTAAGGGTTTCAAGACCGAAATAATCATCGATATCCCTGTCATTGATAGTGATTTTTCCGCTGCCCGCGTATACGCGAACTCTTGCGATGGACTTCTTTCTGCGTCCTGTTCCATAGAAATAAGGATTAGAATCGTACATTTATTTAGCCTCCCCTCTTAAAATTTCCATTCTTCGGGCTTCTGTGACTCCTGCTTGTGCGCAGCATCACGGTAAACGCGAAGACGGGTCAATGATTTGCGTCCGATCGTATTATCGGGAAGCATACCCTTAACGGCTTTTGTAACCGCAAACTCCGGCTTCTCAGCCATGAGCTTTGAATAAGAGACTTCCTTGAGATGTCCGATATAACCGGTGTGATGATAATACTTTTTCTGCTCAAGCTTTTTGCCGGTGAGAATGATCTTGGAAGCGTTGATGATAACAACGTTATCTCCGCAATCGGCATGAGGAGCAAAAGTCGGCTTATGCTTTCCCCTGAGGAGAATAGCCGCCTGAACCGCGACGGCGCCGAGCGTTTTGTCTGCCGCATCGATCAGGTACCATTTGCGCGTAAGGTCTTGCGCCTTAGGCATATAGGTTGACATAATAATACCTCCGTTGTGTTTATTACCCGGATATTCTAACACAGCGGAGGTTTTTTGTCAACAAAAAAATTCAGTTTTTTTAATATATCAGGCGAGAACTTTGTTTTTCTTCGTTTTTCTTGCTTTTTTACAGCAAAATCTCACGAATGATTTTTAAAAAATATCACTGAACGATCGTGTAATTCATAAGTCCCGCCTGAACAAGAGCA
>JAFRVM010000322.1 GCA_017438505.1 Clostridia bacterium
AAAGACTTGCGGAAAGCTTTTTCTTATAGTTTTCGCCGTCTTGCTCTTCGGTGACTATTTTTACACCGGGATTATCCGCCATATACCGTGCAACGGCTCTGTCATAATAATCGCGCAGATCTTTATCTTCGCCGTTCCATGTGTGCCAAACGCGCAAGGTCGTCAGCTCGGTGTTGTTCTTGGCGGGATCCATGCTTTTGCACCCGGTAAGACACAGCACGAAGAACAGCATCGAAAGCAGCACGACTGCGACCGATTTTACTTGTCTCATTTTTACCTCCAAAAATAAAAAAATAGGACGAAAAATATTCGTCCCAATAATTATTTGCGAGGTTTTAAAGAGATATTACGGTGTGTTTTTACCCGAAAAAAGTGTCAATATAGTTAAAACAACGCAAAAAAATCACCCTTTTTTACAAAGAGCGATTTTTTTCTTTCTGTTTTTTATTTTTTTGATAGATTTGGATTATCAGAATTTCCACACCGATAAAAACCACAGCGCCCAGAGTGTCAATTATAACGTCCGATGCCTGAAAAGCTCTGCCGTCAGAGAAAAGCTGGTGGATTTCATCGGTCACGGCGTAAATAAATGTCATGGCGACAGGTACAAGGTACAGACTTTTGACCTTTTGCGACAGTCGGCATGAAAGGCGGTAAAACAGTCCCAAAAAGCCGAAAATTCCGAAGTGGGCGGCTGTGCGTATGAAGCTGCGCAGAGTTTCTATAAGTTCGATTGTCGGAGTTATGCCGAAAAACCGAAGCATCATTGCCGTAAAGGAGTTGCTTGTGTCGGTGGAAAGGTCGGCGTTCTGTGAGGAAAAGTAAAATATCAGACCCATCCATGCAAGAGACAGTAAATAGGAAAGATATTTGGCAGTATTTTTCTTTTTCATATATTTATTTTATCCCCGTGAAAAGCAAGCCTTTCACGGGGATACCTTTTTTATTAGTGTTTGAAGTGACGCATACCGGTAAATACCATTGCGATTCCGGCCTCGTCGCAAGCCTTTATGGAGTCCTCGTCGCGAATCGATCCGCCGGGCTGAATAATAGCGGTAATGCCCGCTGCCTGAGCAGCCTCTACGCAATCGGAGAAGGGGAAGAAAGCATCCGATGCCATAACGCTGCCCTCTGCCTTTTCGCCCGCATATTTGATTGCAAGCTCAAGAGCGGTTATGCGGTTGGTCTGTCCGGGGCCTACGCCTGTGGTTGCATTGCCCTTTGCAAGGCATATGCCGTTGGACTTTGTATGCTTAACGACCTTCCACGCAAAGAGAAGCTGTTTCATCTCTTCTTCGGTGGGCTGACGCGTGGTTACGCATTTGAGCTCTTCCTCGGGAAGAAGCTTTGTATCGAGCGCCTGAACAAGCAGACCGCCTGCGACCTTCTTCATATCGAGCATTGTATCCTTGTTGGGGTTTGCACAGCCGGGAAGAACGAGAAGTCTGATGTTCTTTTTCTGAGTAAGGACAGCAAGAGCCTCTTCGGTGTAAGAGGGAGCTATGATAATCTCAAGGAAGATCTTTGCAAGCTCTTGCGCCAGCTCCGCATCAACCTCGCGGTTAAGGGCGACGATTCCTCCGAAGATGGAAACAGGGTCGGCGTTGTAAGCGTTCATATATGCCTCAAAGATTGTGTCGCCGATGCCCACGCCGCAGGGATTGGCGTGCTTAACGCCTACCGCGCAGGGGGTATCCCAGCCAAACTCCTTTAAAACATCAAGAGCGCCGTTTGCGTCGTTGATATTGTTGTAGGAGAGCTCCTTGCCGTGAAGCTGAGTTGCAGCGGCAAGAGTGTTGTCAAAATGACCTACCTCGCGGTAGAAGGCGGCTGCCTGATGGGGGTTCTCGCCGTATCTCATATCCTGAACCTTTTCAAAGGTCATTGTAAAGGTCTCGCCTAAGGGAGAATCGCCTCTCTGCGCACGCAGGTAGTTGTTTATAAGAGCGTCGTACTGAGCGGTGTGCTCAAATACCTTGCCTGCAAGGCGGAACTTGGTCTCTTTGGAAACCTCTCCGTTAGCCTTGTACTCTTCGATAACCTTTGTGTAGTCGGCGGGATCGACTATAACGGCGACGTTCTGCCAGTTTTTAGCGGCGGCTCTTATCATTGTAGGTCCGCCGATGTCGATGTTCTCAATAGCGACCTCCAGCTCTACGGGAGGCTGACGGAGGATGGTCTGCTTAAAGGGGTAAAGATTGATTGCCACAACGTCGATAGGGGTAACGCCGAGCTCTTCGATCTGCTTCATGTGATCGGGGTTGGAGCGCATGGCAAGAATACCCGCGTGGATCATGGGGTGGAGAGTCTTTACTCTGCCGTCAAGGCACTCGGGAAAACCGGTGATATCGGAAACCTCGGTAACCTCTATGCCTGCCTGAGCGATAGCCTTGGCAGTACCGCCGGTGGAGAGTACCTCAAAGCCCAGAGCGCAAAGCTCTCTTGCAAAATCCACTGCTCCGGTTTTGTCGGAAACACTGATCAGTGCACGTTTTTTCATTTTTTAATTTCCTCCGTTTATAATAACTTTATTGTCTGTAACAGTAAGTTTTCCCGAACAGAATAGCTCGACGGCCTGCGGAAGAAGCTTCCATTCGGCCTGTTCCATGACCCTTTTCTGTAAAATCTCGGGTGTGTCGCC
>JAFRVM010000323.1 GCA_017438505.1 Clostridia bacterium
AGAAACCCTCGGCGCGGCCGACGACGAGCTCTCCTCCGAGCTTTACCTTGAGCTCTGCGAGAGCATGGCGCAAAAAGCTTATAATCAGTACGAAATATCAAATTTTGCAAAAAACGGCTTTGAGTCGCAGCACAATTTAAAGTACTGGCGGTGCGGGGAGTATCTGGGTCTCGGCTGCGCCGCCCACTCTTTTTACAGGGGCGAGCGGTACTATCACCCGAGAAATATAGAGGATTATATTAAAAATCAGACGGTTATCCCCGATGGCAAGGGCGGCGGCACAGAGGAGTACGTTATGCTGGGACTGCGGCTATCAAAGGGCATAGATACGGCAAAAATCGCCCCGATAAGCGATGATTTTCTCCGCACCGTCGGCGATTTGTGCAAAGCGGGACTTGCAAACTTTGACGGCAGATTTTTGTCCCTTACCCGCAGGGGATTTCTGGTTTCAAACAGCATTATTTCAGCTCTTTTAGAGCGTATCAGATAAACAGGATGTGTGATAAATTATGAGAATGAGAAAGAAAAAGCACCTCGATGAGCGTGTTGAGGCATGCGGAAAGTGGTATATTCGCCTGCTGAGCGACGACCTCAATTTTGAAAGTGCCATAGAGAAAAAGGATTATATAGATACGGCCGCTTTATTTGGCAACGACAACCCCATTTATCTTGAAATCGGCTGCGGCAAGGGTCAGTTTGCATGCCAGAGCGCTCTGCTCAACCCGGGAATAAATTTTCTGGCGGTCGAGCGCAGCTGCAACGTAATTGTTCAGGCATGCGAAAAGGCAAAAAATCTCGGTCTTGAGAACATCAGATTTATCGACTGCAACGCCATGTACCTGCCAAAATTCCTAAAAGATAATACAATCAGTAGAATTTATCTTAATTTCTCCTGTCCGTATCCTAAAAAGAGCTACGCTTCCCACCGTCTTACTCACAAAAATTTCCTCAAAATTTATGATATGCTGCTCGCTCCGGGCGGCGAGATACATCAAAAAACCGACAACGCCGGTCTTTTTGAGTTTTCCATAGAGCAGCTTTCCGATTACGGCTTTACCGTTAAAAATGTCTCCCTCGACCTGCACGGCAGCGATTTTGAGGGCAACATAGAGACCGAGTACGAAGCCAAGTTTGCCGCTCTCGGTCAGCCCATTTACAGGCTTGAGGCATACCTTAAGGAGAAAGAATGAATCAGAAAAAGTTTTTCGGCAACAGGACGATAGCCTGCGCTCTCTCGCTTGTATGCTGTCTTTTGTGGGGCAGCGCCTTTCCCTGCATAAAAATCGGATATAATCTTCTCTCCATATCATCGGATGACACCGCCGCGCAGATACTTTTTGCCGGCCTGCGCTTTTCTCTTGCGGGGATACTTACCGTAATTATCGGCAGTATCGGCGCCCGGTGCGCGCTTGTTCCCAAAAAGACCTCGTGGGGTATGGTGGCAAAGCTCTGCCTTGCCCAGACGGTTTTTCAGTACTTTTTCTTTTACGTCGGACTTGCGAACACAACCTCGGTCAAATCGTCCATTATCAAAGGCACGGGCACGTTTATATCAATTCTTATAGCCTGCTTTATCTTCCGTCAGGAAAAATTCACCCTGCCAAAGCTGCTCGGCTGCACTCTCGGTTTTGGCGGAATACTGCTTATAAACCTGCCCGCGGGCGGCGTGGACGGCGGCTTTAAAGCGACCGGCGAGGGATTTATTCTGCTTGCAAACGTGGCGGGCGCGGTTTCAACCTCGCTAATAAAAAATTACTCCGTTAAGGAAAACCCCGTTGCCATGAGCGGCTGGCAGTTTTTCTGCGGAGGGCTCATCCTTGCGGCGGCGGGACTATTAATGGGCGGAAAAATAGAACATTTTCCCCTGCGCGGAATACTTATGATAATATACCTTGCCTGCGTTTCGGCCTGCGCCTATTCGCTGTGGGGGCTGCTTTTAAAGCACAACAGGCTCTCAGAAATCGCCGTTTACGGCTTTATGACGCCGGTTTTCGGCGTGCTGCTCTCGGCGCTTTTAATGAGCGAGAGCCGTCAGGCGCTCAGCCTGCGCTATCTCGGCGCGCTTGCTCTTGTGTGTCTGGGAATTTATATCGTCAACCGCTTTAAGGGCGGTGCCAAGGAGGAAAAATGCGCGTGAATATATGTGTTTTCGGAGCTTCGAGCAGTAATATAGAGCAAAAATATCTCGATGCGGCGTACAATCTCGGCAAGCTGATGGCTCAGCGCGGCTACGGAATGGTTTTCGGCGGCGGCGCTAACGGGATTATGGGCGCGACGGTGCGGGGAGCGGATGAAAACGGAGGCAAAAGCGTCGGCGTTGCTCCCAGATTTTTTGACACCGACGGCATACTTTACAAAAACTGCACCGAATTTATATTTACCGATACCATGCGTGAGCGCAAGCAGATAATGGAGGATCGCTCTGACGCCTTTATAGTCGCTCCCGGAGGCATAGGCACCTTTGAGGAATTTTTTGAGATCCTTACCCTCAAGCAGCTCGGCAGACACGGCAAGCCCATCGCTGTGCTCAACACCGACGGCTACTATGACGACATAGAAAGACTTTTAAAAAAGACCGCCGACGAGGGCTTTATGCGCCCGGGCGAGACCGAGCTTTGTTCGTTTTTTGACAGAGAATCTGACGTGCTTGATTTTATTTCGGAAAAACTCGGATAAAAAAGTATTGATTTTTGTTTTTTGCTGTGGTATAATAACCCAGTAACCAATTGGGGGCGTAGCTCAGCTGGGAGAGCGCATGACTGGCAGTCATGAGGTCAAGAGTTCGATCCTCTCCGTCTCCACCAAAGCGAAAATCCTGTCGCGTAAGCGGCGGGATTTTTGCTTTGTATTCTTCATTCTTAAGTCTTAAGTTTTAAGTCTTAAGTAAAAAGCGACAGGATTTTCTAAATGAATACTGAAGACTTAAGACTGAAAAATGGAAAGTTGTACAATAAAAGTGGACACAAGGAAGAATGAATGATAAAATGCAAAACAAGAGGTGTTCACATGAAAAGGACGTACAGCAAAGAATTCAAAATCAAGGCGTGCGAACTGGTGCTAAAAGACGGGATCAAGC
>JAFRVM010000324.1 GCA_017438505.1 Clostridia bacterium
CAATGCCGGTAAGACTGAGCAGCCATGAGGTAACGCTGGCGCCGAGATTTGCGCCGAAGATAATACCCATAGACTGCGCTATGGTCATTACACCCGAGTTGACAAAACCGACAACCATAACGCTTGTGGCCGAGGATGACTGAATAATCAGCGTGACAACTAGACCTAACAGAAATCCTTTAATAGGATTTGAGGTCAGATTTTCAAGAATTGATTTAAGCCTGTTTCCCGCGCTTTTTTCAAGTGCGCTTCCCATAAGGTTCATACCGAACAGGAAGAGCGCAAGACCTCCGACAAGCTCGAGAATATTGGAAATTTCCATTATGCTTCCTCCGTTTTTTTTACAAGATAAAATTATTTTCCCTGGAGTTTAACTAAGATTTTAATCAAATAATGTAAAATCTGTAACCCGCAAATGTTAAATCAAGGTTAAATGTTAAATTTCTGTTATCTTGTATCCGAAACCCCTGACCGTTTCAATTATATCTCCCGCGTCGCCGAGTTTTTGTCGCAGAGTTCTTATATGCATGTCCACCGTTCTGTTTTCGCCGTCGTAATCGTAACCCCAGACAAGGTTTAAAAGTACATCTCTGGTAAAAACCTTTCCGGGATTTTCGGCAAGTGTCACAAGAAGCTTATATTCTTTTTGGGTAAGAAGTATATCTTCGTTCTTTACCTTTACCTCACATCGGCTTGGATAAATTACAATATCTCCGGCATTTATCATTTCCGTTTTTTCAGATTTTGAATCTGTACGGCGCAAAACCGCGCGAATTCGCGAGATAAGCTCCATAATTCCGAACGGCTTTGCAACGTAGTCATCGGCGCCGGCGTCAAGACCGGTTACCGTATCAAATTCCGTACTCTTTGCAGTCAGCAGAATAACAGGCAAACCGCTTGTTTTGGGATCGTTTCTCAGCTTTTTAAGCACGCAAAGTCCGTCCTCTTCGGGAAGCATGATATCAAGCAGCAAAAGCTCGGGGATCTGTTTTTCCATTTCCGCCCTAAGCTGCGAAGGCCTTTCAAACCCCTGCGCTTCAAAGCCCGAGCTTTTTAGGGCGTAAACCACTATATCACGAATGCTTTTATCGTCCTCAAGTATAAAAATCATGGGCAGCACCTACCGAAAATTGCAGTTTATCAAGGTGATTTTAACATATCGGATATATATTTTTCAACCGATAGCAGCCTTTTTTTAATTTTTCTTATCTTTTTCTTACATATTTGTAAAATAACCCTTGCTAAAATTGCAAATTTATTCTATTATTAAAGGAAATAGTTTTGTTTTAATATCTATAACTGTAAGGATGTATTAATATGAACGCAAAAGTAAGAACACGTTTTGCCCCTTCACCCACCGGCTATATGCACGTCGGCAATCTGCGCACCGCTCTTTATGAATACCTTATAGCAAAAAAGAACGGCGGAGATTTTGTGCTGCGAATCGAGGATACCGACCGCGAACGATATGTCGAGGGCGCGACAGACGTAATATATAACACTCTTCGCCAGACCGGTCTTATTTGGGACGAAGGTCCCGATAAGGACGGCGGAGTAGGCCCCTATGTCCAGTCCGAGCGCCGTGATATCTATATCAAGTACGCCCACAAGCTGTGCAAAATGGGCAAAGCATATTACTGCTTCTGCACTAAAGAGGAGCTTGACGCAAAAAAAGAAAAATGCGAGCAGGAAGGTACGGTTTTTCGCTATGACGGCACCTGCGCCGCAATCCCCTATGAGCAGGCAAAGGCTAGAGTGGACGCCGGAGAAGAATATGTAATAAGACAGAAAATGCCCAAAGAGGGCGTAACAAGCTTTACCGACGCAGTGTTCGGTGAGATTTCCATTGAAAACAGCGAGCTTGAGGATCAGATTCTTTTAAAATCCGACGGTATGCCCACATACAACTTTGCAAACGTCATCGACGACCATCTTATGGGTATCACCCATGTTGTACGGGGAAGCGAGTATCTTACCTCCACCCCCAAATACAATCTGCTTTACGAAGCCTTCGGCTGGGAACCTCCGGTTTACGTTCACTGCTCACCTGTTATGAAGGACGCGCAGAACAAGCTTTCAAAGCGCAACGGCGACGCTTCCTATCAGGATCTTATCGCAAAAGGATATCTTTCCGAAGCGGTTATGAACTACATCGCGCTGCTGGGCTGGAGCCCCAAGGGCGAGCAGGAGAAATTCTCACTTGCCGAGCTTATAGAGGCCTTTGATATTTCGGGCATTTCTAAATCTCCCGCCATCTTTGACCCCGAAAAACTGCGCTGGCTCAATGCCGAATACATCCGCTGCATGAGCCTTGAAGATTTCCACGCGGCCGCTCTGCCCTATATAAAGCAGGCTGTTTCGG
>JAFRVM010000325.1 GCA_017438505.1 Clostridia bacterium
CCACGTGGGAAAGTAAACAAAGGACGTCGGGGGGAACCGTTTCGAATATTTTCCCCCCCAACCCCCTTTCGCCAGCGACAAGGGCTCTGCCCTTGACCCGTTTGGTCGGTGCAAAATACGCACCTTACGCACAAACCAAAACGGACGTGCCGTGTGCACGCCCGTTTTTCTCTGTACGATTATAATTTATTGCTGTCGCAAAAAGTTCTGTGATGCAACACACGCCAGCGGGGGCTCCCCGCACCGTCTTGACAGGAAG
The DNA here is from genome assembly GCA_017438505.1 of Clostridia bacterium. Lineage (GTDB taxonomy): Bacteria > Bacillota > Clostridia > Oscillospirales > Acutalibacteraceae > RGIG2835. The sequence goes on from JAFRVM010000325.1 coordinate 260, forward strand.
AAGGTTTAAATGTAAAATATAGGGTATAAAATTAACGGGGGAGAATTTGTGAACAGAGACAGTCTTAAAACCATCCTTACCGGCGCGGCGGTCGCGCTGGGGGTTGTGATTTTTTCGGCAATTTTTGTTTTTGCATTTAAATATTCCAAACCTCCGGCGGTAATGCTTGCCGATGTTGTGCTTCTGCTGCTGTCCGCTGTCGGAGTTATGCTCGGCCTGCTCAAAAAAAATATGAGCAAAACCGTTTACGCGTACACAAATATCGCCCTTATCGGCAGCATAATTTTCTGTACGGTCTTCGCCCTTGTTTTTACAGGATACTTTATGCATTTTTTGCGGGCTCCGACGGCTTCCTACCGACAGGTTTTTGAGTCGCTGCTTAAATTTCCGCGCCATTTTTCCTATTACGCCGTGTTTGTAATTATGGCCATATGCCTTTTTGTGGGCGTGAGCAACGTCGAGCTTATGCGCCGCGAGGGATTTCGACCCAAAAACGCCCTCAGCATAGTTGTCGCGCTGTTTTATATCATCGGCACAGTGCTTGTTTATTTGATATCCGATTCGCTAAACAAACATGTTTTTATCCCGCTGGGAATAAGTGAAAAGCCTGTATTTATCGCGGTAAGCACCGTGATTCCGCTGTTTTTGCTGCTTATGCTGTGCTATTTTGAGTGCGTATTTCTGGGCTCGGTAATAATGGGCTGGATCGCCGCTCGCAAAAAACCCGCATACGATAAGGATTACATAATTATTCTCGGCTGCTCCATAAACAAAAAAGGCGGACTTTTGCCCCTTTTGAAGGGAAGGGTCAACAGCGCGATAAGATTTGCGTGGGAGCAGGAGATTGCCACCGGCAAACCGGCGAAGTACGTTCCCTCGGGCGGCCAGGGCCCCGACGAGATTATGAGCGAGGGCTCGGCAATGGAGCTTTATCTGAAGACAAGGGGCGCGGAGGATTACGAGGTCTTCCCCGAGAGAGAGTCCACCACCACTCTGGAAAATTTCAGGTTTTCAAAGAGGATTATTGATGAATTAAATCCAAACGCCAAAATAGCCTTTGCCACGACCAACTATCATATTTTGCGCAGCGGAATTATCGCCCGCGAGGCGGGCTTTGACGCCGAGGGCATAGCGGGAGATACAAAATGGTATTTTTGGCCAAACGGCTTTGTGCGCGAGTTTTTCGGAATACTCAAGCTCAAAATGAAGGCGCATATAACGGTCGCGGCAATAACCGCCGCAATCTGCCTTGCAATCGGAATAGCGGCAGTATTTATCCTTTAAAAGCGGACAATGTCCGCTTTTAATGTGTTGCATTAAATAACTTTTTGCGACAGTAATAAATTATAATCGTACAGAGAAAAACGGACAGCGAAAGCTGTCCGTTTTGGTTTGCTTGGATGTGATAAAATAAGCCTCCCTTGCCCTAAAGGGAGGTGGCTGCTGTAAGGCAGACGGAGGGATTGTCGATAAAATCTTATTAAATATCAATCCCTAAGTCAGCTTCGCTGACAGCTCCTTTTACACAAGGGAGCCTTTTAGCCCGCCAAAATTTCCGTAATGCCAAAGCATTAAAGCCGGGCACTGCCCGGGAAAAATTTTTTATAAAATATCTTGACAAACCGAAATTGCCGATATATAATAGCACTCGTAAGGCGATATATCGGCTTACGATATAAAGTCTAACGATATATCGACAGGTGAAATAAGGAGGTATTTTTATGAGCGGATCGGCTGTCGCGCCGCTTACCGAGGCGGTTTATTACATTTTGCTGTCGCTTTATTCTCCCCTGCACGGCTACGGGATAATGCAGAATGTAAAAAAACTCACCGACGGCAGGCTGGAGCTTGGCGCGGGCACACTTTACGGGGCGATAAACGCTCTTCTGTCAAAAGGGTTTATCGAGGAGTACCCGTCCGATACCCCGAAAAAGCAGTATGTTATAACCGATTTGGGAAAAAACGCCGTGCAGGCGGAGATAGTCCGCCTGCAGGAGCTTATCAAAAACGGTCAGCAGATATTAAAGGAGAACGATTGATATGAAGAACAAAATCAGAAAATTTAAATTCTTTCTCGATTTCGACAAAGAGCTTGAGTATTTGCGCGAAATGAACAAAAAGGGCTGGAAGCTGGTTTACATAGGCGGCGGAATGGGTTACACATTTGTAAAGACCGAGCCTGACGAATATATAACGCTTGTTTATGCCGATAAAAAAGAAAAAATATCCGAGATGTCCGCCTTTGCTGCTCAGTGCGGGTACGAGACCATCCCCCACACTATGGACGGGTTTTCAAATCTTTTGTATCTGACCGGCAAAAAGAAGGAAATTCCCGCCGAGTTCGTGCAGGACGCCGAAAGCAAAATAAACAGCTGCAAGCTTATCCGTCACAAACTGCGCATATTCTGTGTTATTTATATTTTGCTTTTTATTGTTCTCGGCAGCATTGCGGCAGTGTTCACAAGCGGGGCGCTTTTAAATAAAGAGCCGGTATTTATCGCCTTCGCCGTGGGTTACTGTGTGTTTGCCTTCATATATTTGCTGTTTACCCTGAAACTTTTTGCCACTACCCACAGCTTTACCAAAAAAATCAAAAAACTCAAAAATGACAGCGCCATTTACGGCGCATAGCCCCCGCGCGGGCGGGCATAGCCCGCATTCCATTGTTGCATCAAATAACTTTTTGCGACAACAATAAATTTTAATCGTACAGAAAAACCCGGGCAACAACAAAGCTGCCCGGGTTGGTTTGTGCTGTTGTGCTGAAAATGCGGTAGGGACGAGCATTGCTCGTCCGCTTTTTAAGGGAATAACATTAATAAATAAGATAGATTTGGTGCTTTATTACAAGTCTTGTAACGCCAGAGCATGCCCGCGGGTGCTACCCGCACGCGTTAGCGGTGGAGGGATTATCGATAAAAATTCAATGATTATCTATCCCTCAGTCAGCTTCGCTGACAGCTCCCTTTACACAAGGGAGCCATATTTTTTATCAAATTTTGAGATTATTCAAGCCGTTTAGACCACCAAAAGTTCTGTGACGACAGGTGAAAATAAGGGTTTTTTATGAGTTTTACAAGTTACTTGATGCGGTGCTCTGTCTGTTATGCAAGGTGCAGAACATTGATCAAAAGCAGCCAGCTCATGCCGTAATAGGCCACGACCGCCACAAGGTCGTTTACCGTAGTTATCAGCGGACCCGAGGCAACCGCCGGGTCTACCTTAATTTTCTTGAAAAACAGCGGGATGAGCGTTCCCACCGCGCTTGAAATAAGCATGGCAAGCAGCAGCGAGACTCCTATGCAGCCCGAAACGGCAAAGGAGAACATAAGATCCTTGCCCTTTATAAGCATGATGTAAAGACCGATAAGCACAAAGGAAACAAATCCCAGCAGCGCGCCGTTGCAAAGTCCCACGCGGGTCTCCTTTTCTACAAGAAACATCTTCTGCTTAAAGGTCAGGTTTTCGTCGGTAAGCACGCGAATGGTTACCGCCAGCGACTGAGTGCCGACGTTACCCGCCATATCGAGAATAAGCGACTGGAATGCCATAATAAGTGTAAGCTGAGCAACCACCTGTTCAAAAGCGCCCACCACCGTGGACACCACCATACCCAGCGCAAGCAGGATAAAAAGCCACGGCAGACGTTTTTTCAGACTCTGCAAAAAAGGTTCGTTCAAATCTTCCTCGGCAATAAGACCGGCAAGTCGGACATAGTCCTCGCCCATCTCGTCGTCCACCGCTTCGATGATATTCTGCGATGTGATAACTCCCAGCAGTTTGTTGCTGTCGTCAAGCACGGGGATAATGCTCTCGGAATAATCTTTAAGCTTTTCTATGCACTCCGCAGTCTGTTCGCTCGCGTAAACGTAAGGGAATGATGTTGCTATAAGCTCTTCGAGCTGTGTTGCGCTGCGCGCTGTTATAAGATCTTTAAGGTCTATCGCGCCGTTGAACTCGTTCTCTTCGTCCACAACAAACAGGGTGGCTATGTTGTCGTTTTCCTCGGCCTGAGTCACAAGCTCGTTCATAGCCTCTTTGACCGTCATATCCTCGCGGATAACTATGCAGTTGGTGGTCATTCTGCTTCCGATCTCGTCCTCGTCGTAGGAAGCGATAAGCTTTATCTCCTTTTGAATATCCGGAGCGAGCATATCAATTATAAGTCCGCGCTTTTCCTTGTCTATCTCGCGCAGAATATCCACCGCGGTATCGGTATCGAGCTTTGAAACCACCCAGGCCGCCTTGCGGATATCCATCTCGTTAAGATAAGTTCCGGCTTCTTTTTCGTCAAAATGCTCGAATATCTCGGCCAGCATGTCGGCGCTGCACACCCGGTAGAACTTTTTGCGCTCTCTTATATCAAGAGTGCCGATAACATCGGCTATATCGCTGCCGTGGTAGTCCTCAAGTCTGCCCAGCATAATGCGCGGGGAGTCGTTGCTTCTTATTATGGCGGTTATTTCCGCAATATAGTCGGGTCGTGCCGTCAGATTTTCGTTTGTTTCGGTAATTTCTCTGTTTTCCATCGGATTGTCCTCCTTTTAAATGTTTGGCAGGAGGGACAAAAGAACATAAAAAACCCGTATATGATAAGGTCATATACGGGCAGCGAAAATTTTATTGCACGGTCAGTAAAGCCGCAAACACACAGCAGCCGCGCAGACCGTAAAATAAAATTTTCGTTGTCGTCCGTTTGACCCGCAACTGTCGCTGTTTGCCACTTTATTCACCTCCGTTTTGATACACTTAAATTATACTTTTGATTTTTTTCAAAGTCAACCCCTTTTATTTAAAGCCCTGCGGACTTTCTGTTTTAATCAAATTTATTATAGCAGTAAAAAGTTTCGTAATGCCAAAGCATCAGAAGCGGACATTGTCCGCCATGCCCGCGGGGGCTCCCCGCCATTAAAAGCGGGATTTGCCCGCAAAATAGAATGTCACTCCATCTTCGATCTGATCAAAGCCGTAGGAGAATTTGTGCAGTTCGAGTATCACGCGGCAAATCGCAAGCCCCATGCCGGTTGAGCCGTCCTTTCTTGTGCGGGATTTATCGCCGCAGTACAGCTCCTCCCAAATATGCGGCGCGTCCTCTTTGGAGATATCGCTGCCGGAATTTGTCACCTCAAAGCGGGTCTTGCCGCGCACTTTGCACAGAGCAACCGTTATTTTTCCGCCATCGGGAGTAAATTTAACGGCGTTGGAAAGGTAGTTGTCCATAACAAGCCCGATAAGCTCGCCGTCGCATATTGCAAGGCAAGCGGGTTCGATACCCCGGTCAAGGGTGATATTTTTCTCCTCGATAAGCGGAATATATGCTTCAAGCTGGCGCTGCGCAAGGGCGGTAAGGTCGGTCTTTACCTTTTTGATTTTTCTGTCGGTGCGCAGATTGTTGTACTGTAAAAGGGTTTTTACCATTCTGCTCATGCGCTTGCTCTCGTCGTATACGGCGTTAACGCACTCCATACTCTTTTGCGGCTCGACGCCCTCCAGAATGCACTCGCAGTTGTTGGCTATTACCGCGATAGGGGTTTTAAGCTCGTGCGCCGCCGCCGAAACAAAAGCCTCCTTGCTGCGGGTTATCCTCTTGCTTTTTCTGTAAAGTCCGGAGATAATCCAAAGCAGTATAAGCACAACAACGATCATTCTGATGCATATAATCAATGCCGCAGAGCTAAATTCCGCCGAGGCAAGCGTATGCTTAACGAGATTGCAGGATGTGACAATATATAAACAGTACCATTTTTCTCCAATCTTAAAGTGGCGTTCGTTAAAGAGGACAGCGTTTGACCCTAAATTCCCGTCACAGACTGATGATTCGTAGTCAAAATTTCGGTGGTTTTCTTCAAAGCTGTCAAAAAAATCATTTATTTTTTGTGAAAGAACTTTATAATTGTCGGCATCATCAATATTATTATTGACCCATGTAAAATCTACTCCGGAAAGTTCAAGTTCGCAATACCCTCCGTCAGAGCTTTCTTCGGAAAATGTAGTGTTAGGTGCGTACCTGTCGGTAAATTTTATTGTTGTTTTCTGTTTGCCGTTACTATTATAAAATTCCATTTCAACCGGGATATATGTTTCGCCGTCCTTGTAAAGCGAAGCTCTCTTTATTTTGGGCGAATAGTCAATACACTTATCGCAAAAATTAAAATACCGATTTAAAACTTCGGTGGAAAGATATTGTCCTATATCAACGCTGATATCATTTAACAGTTTATGATCCTTGTTAAAAACTTTTACGTGCAGAAAACTTCGGCTGTCATATATAATATTGCCGTATTGGTCTGCTACGGCGTAAGCTATTGGGAAATCAACGTATCCATACGGATTTTCTTTTATGGCATTTATAAGTTCCTGCTCATTTTTACATTCTTCCATGTAAAGCATAAGATCCATTTCCGTAGAATTCCCGTACTGCAGAAATTGAGTTTCCTGTTCCTCATAAAATAAGGAATAAATATAGCTTAGCGAAACAAAACACAACAGCAGAGCCGCAACAACAACCAGGATTTTAATCTTTGTTTTGGTCATGGATTATTCCTCCTCAAAGCGGTAGCCCATGCCCGGAACTGTTTTTATATAATTTGCGCAGTCGCCGAGGACTTTGCGTATATTTTTAATATGGCTGTCAACCACCCTGTCCTCGCCCTCAAAATCGTATCCCCACACGCGGGAGAGAATAAGGCTTCGGCTCAGCACAACTCCCTTTTTGCACATAAAGTACCGCAGCATCTCGAAATCCTTTGCCGAAAGGGAGACCTTTTTGCCCTTTGCGCGCACTTCCTTTTTAACATAATCGAGGGTTATTTCTCCTATTGTTATAATATCGCTGCTGTTTGCACCCGAGCAGCGGCGGATTATGGCAAGACATTTTTCCTGAAGCACCGAGAGTGGAAAGGGTTTTGTGATATAATCGTCCGCGCCGGCTGTATAGCCTTTTAAAAAGTCCTTCTCCTGACCCAGCGCAGACAGAAAGAGAATAGGTGTGTCCTGTTTTTTGCGAATTTGAGCGCAGGCAGATATTCCGTCCACCACCGGCATAAGAACATCGAGAATAATAAGGTCGTACCGAGCGGCATCCGCCATGCAGACCGCCTCATATCCGTCCTGCGCAAAGGAAATATCAAAACCGTTGGCAGTAAAGTATTTTTTTACCGCCGCGCGGATTTTAAAGTCGTCGTCAGCAAAAAGTATTTTGTACATTCTGTTGCCCTCCCTTACACCCATATTATAACAGACCGTTGTGTTGTTTGTGTGTTGTTTTTATAAAAAGCGGACAACGTCCGCAGGCAGTGTGTTGCATCACGGAACTTTTTGCGGCTATAATACATTTTAATCATACGGAAAAACCCGGTCAGCAAATGCGCTGACCGGGTTGATTTGTTCTGTTGTGCTGAAAATACGGTAGGGACGAGCATTGCTCGTCCGCATTTTAGGGAATAGAATTACAAATAAGACAATTTCGGTGCTTTATAAAGATTTCCGTAATGCCAAGGCATGCCCGCCACGGCAGTGGCCAAAAGTGGACGCTGTCCGCCGAGCTTGAAAAAGGTGTGCAAGTGTGGTATATTTCATATAACAAAATCTTGGGAGAATGTGCCATGGACGATTTAAAGCAGTATCTTGACATAATTTTCGCCGCGGGGGCGTACAAGGTTATAATAAGCAGCCCCGCCGCAAAATCCGAAGCGGTCAGAAAAATTGTCGTCGAAAAGAAAAAGGATAAATTTCAGATTTCCAAATACACCGAAAAGCAGGTTTTTCACGAGAATATCGCTTTCGAGGCGATAGTCGAACGATGCTGTGAGCTGACAGGCGGCAAATATCGCCAGGTTAACGGGCTTTCACCGGCAGGCGAGCATATAATTCTCATATCCAAAAAAGGCGCGTGCAGCTACAAGGTCAAAAAGACCGCCAACGACGCCGTGACGGTAAAATCCGCCCACAACAGGAAGAAAAACTACATTCTGCGCGAGGGTATGAAGATCGAGCCGCTTATTGACATGGGCGTTTTTACAAAGGACGGCAGGGTTATTAGCTCGATGTACGATAAATATAAGCAGATTAACCGCTTTATCGAGATTCTCGACGACGAGATTTCGGGTCAAAACCTTGAGAAAATCAACGTCATCGACTTCGGATGCGGAAAATCCTACCTCACCTTTGTGGTTTACTATTATCTGACCGAGGTGCGTGGGCTGGCGGTCAATATGATAGGTCTTGACCTGAAGGCCGACGTTATTGAAAAATGCAGCGCCGCCGCAAAAAAGTACGGATATTCCGGCCTGCGCTTTGAGCTGGGAGATATAAACGGCTACGCCGCTCCCTTTGAGGTGGACGCGGTAATAACTCTGCACGCCTGTGATACCGCCACCGATTACGCCCTTTACAACGCCGTGCAGTGGGACGCGAAGATGATTTTCTCGGTGCCCTGCTGTCAGCACGAGCTTTGCGGGCAGATGAACCCGCAAAACCTTTCCATTCTCTCCCGCTACGGGATTATAAAGGAGAGGTTTTCCGCCCTTGCCACCGACGCGGTGCGGGCAAATCTTTTGCAGTACTGCGGCTACAAAACTCAGCTTCTTGAATTTGTCGACTTTGAGCACACCCCGAAAAATATCTTAATCAGGGCTGTGAAGCGGCCTATTCCCGCAAAAGTGCGGCAGAAATACCTCGAGGAAGCGCAGGATTTGATGAAGGAGTTTTCCTTCTCACCGACGCTTTACGCATTGATTGTGCGGGGAACCCCGGGCAGTGCCCGGCTTTGATGGCGGGGAGCCCCCGCGGGCATGCTTTGGCATTACGGAACTTTTAGCGGTCTAAATGGCTCCCTTGTGTAAAGGGAGCTGTCAGCGAAGCTGACTGAGGGATTGATAATTAATAAGATTTTATCGACAATCCCTCCGTCTGCCTTACGGCATCTACCTCCCTTTACACAAGGGAGGCTTATTTTATCACATCTGAACAAACCAAAACGGACAGCACCTGATGCTGTCCGTTTTTCTTGCGTGCGATTAACATTTATTATATCGACAAAAAAGTTATGTGATACAACACATTGCCCGCGGGGGCTCCCCGCACAAACCAAAACGGACGTGCCGTGTGCACGCCCGTTTTTCTCTGTAAGATTATATTTATTATAGCGACAAAAAGTTATGTGATGCAACACATGCCCGCGGGGGCTCCCCGCTACTTGCCGACGCAGAAGTGTTCGAAGACGCGGTCAACTACCGCTTCGCTTGCGCGCTCGCCGGTAAGCTCGGCAAGGCTGTTTATGCTCTCGCCAATTATTACCGTGACGGCGTCGGCTGTAACGCCCGAGCGCAGAGCCTGTATGCACTCGGCAAGCGACTGCCGCGCCTTGCGGGCGGCGTCAAACTGGCGTTCGTTTGCAAGTATTCCCGCCGCCGGGTTGAGGGCGGAAAGCCCGACAACCTCTTCGATAGTGCGGCGAAGCCGGTCAAGCCCCTCGCCCGTTTTTGCGGAGATCATAACCACCGGAATACCCTTTGCTTTAAAAACGTCCGAATAGTCGGCGTCGGAAATATCGGTCTTGTTGATAATTGCCACCGATGTGCGCGGAGATATCTCGTCAATAAGAGCTAAATCCTCGGCATCGAGCGGCACGGCGGCGTCAAATACCGCCAAAATAAGTCCCGCGCGGTCGATTTGCAGACGGGCGCGCTCGACTCCTATGCGCTCAACGGGGTCGTCGGTGTCGCGCAGTCCCGCAGTGTCGCTAATACGCAGCATAACGTCCCCCACCGACACGGTCTCTTCAACAATGTCGCGGGTCGTGCCGGGCACCGAGGTGACAATGCTGCGCTCGCAGCCGGCAAGCAGATTCATAATTGTGGATTTTCCGGCGTTGGGTCTGCCTACTATGGCTGTCTCAAGACCCTGCCGCATGATTTTGCCAAGGTCGTACTCGGCCAAAATTTTATCCATTGTCTCCAAAATGCCTTCAAGCTGTGGAATCAAATTCTGCGGGTCTATCTCGGGAATATCCTCCTCGGGATAGTCCGCCCACGCAGCTAGATGGGCGGCAATATCAAGAAGCTGCTGCATAACTGCGTCAATGCGGCGGCTGATGGCTCCGTCACGCGCCGAGAGGGCGGCACGCGCCGCCTGAGCGTTCTGCGCGCCTATAATATCCATAACCGCTTCGGCCTTTGTCAGAGATAATTTACCGTTAAGAACAGCACGCTTTGTAAACTCACCCGGAGCGGCGGGAACGGCGCCGTTTTTGTAAACGGCACGCAAGACCCTTTTTAAATTGTACATTCCGCCGTGGCACTGAAGCTCCACAACGTCCTCGCCGGTGTAGCTTTTTGGCGCGGCAAAAACAAGGGCAACCGCCTCGTCTATCTCCTCTTCGCCGTCAAAAACCCTGCCGTAAGCGGCGGTGTAGCCGGGCATGGTCAGAATATTTTTATCGCCCGCCGCGCGAAAAACCTTTGCGGCAACGGCACGGGCGTTATCGCCCGAAATGCGTATAACGCCTATCCCCGCGGCGGCCTGCGCCGTGGATATGGCGGCAATCACATTGCTCATATCGTCAGTCCTCTTGGGGTGTAAGTACAAATTTTTCTATCTGGTCAAGGTACCGCTCCACCGTCTCGTAAACAAAAATATCGGGCTGCTCGGCAAAGGGAGAAGCGCCGTCAAAATTGTTGCGGTGGAAAAGCACTGTTTGCCGGAATCTGGGACATATAAACTGAATCATCGAATCGGTAAAGGAATCGCGCTCGATCATCAGCTTTTTGTCGATGCAGTCGGGCTCGGTGGAGCAGTAGCGGGAAAGGTGGAGATAATCGAGCAAATCGGTACTGTAATTTCCGAAATCGCCCTTTATAATTACATTGTTGTGTTCAAGAAACATATCGCCCGTCATGGCAACGCTCGCGAGGTCTCCGAAATTTGTGGGGGTCTGGGGGACAATCTCGGAATAATCGCTAAGGTCGTACCCCATATTTTCCAGCAGCAGCTTTGCGCCGATATAGGTGC